>JAYWEG010000195.1:0-3816 GCA_043779445.1 Bacteroidota bacterium | reverse complement strand
TAAATTCCAAGGCGAAATTTTTCGGCCTGCTTTGTATTTTATTTTTCTCAAAACAAATTCTTTTATATTTACGTAATAATACAAAATTTAATTTAATTTCTAGAATTCAAACTAGTTCTATCTAAAAAAATTAAAAACATTTATACCGATTTTGAATTTTTATTAGATATTTTTGAAAAAATTATATTTTCGATGAAAACACTTTTCATAAACATTAAAGAACTTTTGCAAATACGTGACCAAACATTTCAAAAAGTTTTGGGTTCGGAAATGGCAATTTTACCTTCAATTAAAAATGCATTTTTGATTATTGAGGATCATTTGATTTTGGATTTTGGAGAGATGCAAACTTTTGACTTCAAAAATTTTGATATTGTTATTGATGTAGCAGGAAAAATGATATTACCAACTTGGTGTGATAGTCATACACATTTGGTCTTTGCCGGAAATCGTGAACAAGAATTTGTAGATCGAATTAATGGTTTGACCTATGAAGAAATAGCAAATCGTGGTGGAGGAATTCTAAATTCTGTAAAAAAACTTCGAGAAACATCCGAAGAAGATTTATATAATCAATCTAAAATACGTTTAGAAGAAATTATGCAACTCGGGACGGGAGCCGTTGAAATCAAATCAGGATATGGATTAAATCTCGAATCGGAATTAAAAATTCTCCGAGTCATCAAAAAATTAAAACAAAATTATCTGATTGAGATTAAAGCGACTTTTTTAGGAGCTCATGCTTTTCCGGTTGAATACAAAAATAATCGAAAAGGATATATTGATTTGTTAATCAAGGAAATGATTCCGAAAATCGCTCTAGAGAATTTAGCAGAATTTATTGATGTTTTTTGTGAAACTGGTTATTTTTCTGCGGTTGAAACCGATAGCATTCTCCAAGCTGGAATTCAATTTGGGATGATCCCAAAAATTCATGTAAATCAATTCAATTCTATTGGCGGAATTGAAATAGCAGTTCAAAACAAAGCACGTTCAGTAGATCATTTAGAAGTGATGAAAAATGAAGATTTTGAAATTCTCAAAAACTCCGAAACTATGCCCGTAGCTTTGCCGTTATGCTCTTTTTTTTTAGGAATTCCATATACTCCAGCCCGAAAACTGATTTCTGAAGGATTACCTATTGCAATTGCATCAGATTTCAATCCTGGTTCCACTCCGTCTGGGAATATGAATTTTGTAGTCGCAACTTCGTGCATCAAACTAAAAATCACTCCAGAGGAAGCCATCAATGCAGCAACGATAAATGGAGCATTTGCTATGGGAATCTCTGAAACTCACGGTAGTTTTTGCGTTGGTAAAATTGCTAGTTTTATCATCACAAAACCCATAAATTCTTTTTATGAACTGCCCTATTCTTTTGGAAGTAATTTGATTGACAACGTTTTTATTAAAGGGAAAAAAATATAAAAAAAGTCCTTCTACATAAAATGTTAAAAGGACTTTTTCCAAAAAATAACTAACTAAAATTATCTTAAAGCAAAACTAGTTTTAGATGTTAATTGATTTTTATCAAAAACATTTACAAAATAGGTTCCTTTTTCAAATTCCTTTCCATTATTGTCTAAAAGTTCCGTAACATCAACCGTTTGATTATTAAATTCTACTTTTGTTACAAAACTATAAGTTAAAGTCTGATTACCAAATTCCTCGGTTTTCTTTTCTCCTAGAACATTATTTTGACTGTCAATTACTTGAACATAAAACATTTTTTCACCTGCTTCGGCAACTTCATTAGCTGCGATAGAAAAACTAATTTTTAGTTTATTAGCTCTGCTCGCTTTATCTGTTTCTATTTGTTTTCCTGATTTTTTTTCTTTTATCGATTGAGTTTTTAAATTTGTAACCACTAATCTCGAAGCCTTTATTACTTTTTCTTCTAGGTTTTTATTTTTTACATTCAAAGTATCATTTGATTTTCTTTGATTTTGTGCGACTACAACAGTACTATCACGCTGCACCAATAAATTTTGATTTGTTTTTTTGAGCAAATCGTTTTCGGCAAGTAAAGACTGCATTTTGTTTTGCAACACATTGTATTTTGTTCTAAAACTGTTCATTGAAGCCACACTTCCGTTTGATTTCTTCAAATCACTAATTAATGATTCAACTTTTAACTTTTCTGTAATTAAATCTTTAGAAATTGATGTTTTATCTTTTAAAGCATTTTCATACGTTGTCCGCAATGCAACCAGCGAATCCATAACAGTGTTTTTTTCTGATTTAACGAGTGCAATTTTAGATTCAAATGTTTTGGTTTCGTTGTAAGTTCTAAAATTATACGCTAAACTTCCCACTAATAATAAGGACAAAACTATTGTTGCAGCTTTAAATCCTGAATTCTTTTGTTGATTTTCCATTTTTTAAGTTTTAAATTGGTTTTAATAAAAATTTGTGGGGATTTATTTAAAAACGTTTAATAAATTAAAATATTGTGTAGATTTAAAAAAATATCAACTTGCGAAATAATTTCAAATCAATTACTTTTGAAAAAAACTTTAAAAATACAATGGAAAATAAAATTTTCGAAATACTTGCCTATACAATTCCATCACTAGTCACTGGTGGAGTTGCTAGTTATTTGTTTAATTCTTATTTTAAAGACCAGCAAAATACAAGACGATGGTTGTTGCAAAAAGAAGCACAAAAAGATTCCTTACCTATTCGATTACAAGCCTACGAAAGAATGACGTTGTTTTTGGAGCGCATAAACATCGTTAAATTTGTGGTACGAGTTACCCCAATTTCAGAAAATAAACATGATTACGAAAATTATTTAATCGCTCAAATCGAACAAGAATTCGAACATAATTTGACTCAACAAATATATATATCAAAAGAATGTTGGACCATGATTATGACTGCCAAAAACGCAACCATTCAAATGATTAGAGTAGCAAATCGAGGCGAAAAAATCAATAATGCTGATAAACTTCGTGAAGTAATTCTAAATGAAATGATGGACAAACAATCGCCAAGTCTAGTGGCGCTAGAATACATCAAAAACGAGGTCGGAATGCTTTGGTAAAAATTTAGTTGTATTTTTGTAATTGTTCTAAATCACTCAGCCATGCCTTCAGGGTTATTAATTCTTTTTCACAAACAATATTATTGGCTAATAATGCTTCGTAAGCCTTGTAGAGGTTAACTTCTATACTATTATTCTTTGAGATAGCCTTTGAAACTAATTCAATAACTTTTTCGCAATTCTCATACATTGGGATTTCAGAAATAAAATCTTTCATGTAATCATGAGGATTTCTTTTTTGAACCACAGTAGCGTCAATAAAGCCAAGCTGATAATCGTATAACCACATTATTGGTTGGGCTACAAAACCTCTTAGTATGTCTGTAAATCTAAAAGTAACATATGTAGGCAAATACATCAAGGCAAATAACTCTCTTCTGATTATAGTGTTTTGTGTATTGAACGGACTAATGGTACCTTTTCCTAAAACTACTGGATTACGTTGGTCAAAATAGCAAGAAACATCGCTTGTCAAACGATAAATTGCATCAACATCTGGGTCATCATCTGCTAAACCTTGCCAAATACCAACTTTACATTCTTTTTTCGAAATATTTTTTTCTAATTCGAATTCGGTGTTTATTAGCCTCAAAGGCAATCCGCGAGGCCAAATTTTTTGATTTGTATACAGTTGGTAGATATTTACAAAGCCTTTGTCTTCTGAAATAGAATCGAATTTTTCATCAAAATTTGGAAAAATCCAACGCTCTTTTGGAATATTATCATCATCGGTATCGACAATATATTCCGCTCCATTTTTGATAGCTTTT
>JAYWEG010000194.1:0-3831 GCA_043779445.1 Bacteroidota bacterium | reverse complement strand
GAAACTAAGAAACTTTTATCAGCATATTTTTCAAAATTTTTATTTACATATTCCAAATATGGATAGCCTTTTTCGAACTGGTTTTTTTCAAAATAGGTCCATGCCAAATTCATTTTGATTAATTCGATTGATTCAAAATCATTCTTTTTTTCTGAAAATTCTAATGCTTTTTTATAATAATTAAGGGATTTTTCAAAATTTGAATTTACTCCAAAAGAGTATAGATTCCCTAAATTAATATAAACTGTGGTAAGAATATCAATATTATTTTTAGCATAAATTATTGCTTTATTATAAAATAATATTGCTTTATCATTTTCGTCTAATTCATTAAAATTTCGACCAATTCTGTTACATGCAAAAGCGGCTAAAGAGTCATTTTTTGCAAGTTTTGCATTATATAAAGCAACTCGCAAAGTTTTTAGTGAATTATCAAAATCAGCATCTACAAAATATTTTTTACCCTTTTTCAGTAAACTATCGATTTGATTTGAAGACATTACTTTTTGTTGACAAAAAGTATAATTTCCTATTAGCAAAAAAAAATGTATGAATAAAATAAATCGAAAATTTTTCATAATTTACAGAAACGATATTCAAATATACATTTTTAAAATAAAAAAACCTGATATAAGTCAGGTTTTTCTTCAGAAACAAAAAAAAATACTATCGAACTAATTTTCTGTATTTCAATCGTTTTGGGGTTAAATCACCACCCAAACGTTTTTTCTTATTTTCCTCATATTCCGAGAAACCACCTTCGAAATAATAAACCTCCGAATTACCTTCGAATGCTAAAATATGTGTACAAATTCTATCCAAAAACCATCTGTCGTGTGAAATCACTACAGCGCAACCCGCAAAATTTTCTAAACCTTCTTCGAGTGCTCGCAAAGTATTGACATCTAAATCATTGGTAGGCTCATCTAGTAGTAAAACATTTCCTTCTTCTTTCAAAGTCATGGCCAAATGCAAACGGTTACGTTCTCCACCAGAAAGCATGGAAACTTTTTTGTTTTGTTCGCCTCCACCAAAATTAAATCTAGATAAATAGGCTCTTGAATTTACTTGTCGTCCACCCATCATGATGAGTTCTTGCCCATCTGCAAAATTTTCCCAAATGCTTTTGTCTGGTTTGATGTTTGAGTGAGCTTGATCCACATAGGCTACTTTCACAGTTTCTCCAATAGTGAATGAACCCGCATCTGTTTCTTGTTCTCCCATAATCATGCGAAAAATAGTTGATTTTCCGGCACCATTTGGTCCAATTACACCCACGATTCCAGCTTGCGGAAGTGTGAAATTTAGATTATCATAAAGTAATTTTTCTCCAAATGCTTTTGAAACACCTTTAGCTTCAATCACATTTGTTCCCAAACGTGGTCCATTTGGAATATAAATTTCTAAATTATCATCTAATGCTTTTTGATCTTCGTTTAATAATTTATCATAGTTCTGCAAACGTGCTTTTTGCTTAGTCTGACGACCTTTTGCACCTTGACGAACCCAGTCTAATTCGCGTTCTAAATTTTTTCTTCGTTTTGATGCCACTTTTTCCTCGAGAGCCATTCTGCTTGATTTTTGGTCTAACCAAGACGAATAATTTCCTTTCCAAGGAATTCCTTCGCCGCGATCTAGTTCCAGAATCCAACCTGCAACATTATCTAAAAAGTATCTATCGTGAGTTACTGCAATGACTGTTCCAGCATATTGTGCTAGATGTTGTTCTAGCCAAAGCACTGATTCTGCATCTAAATGGTTTGTTGGTTCATCTAAAAGCAAAACGTCTGGTTGTTGCAATAACAATCTACAAAGTGCTACTCGCCGACGTTCTCCACCAGAAAGATTTTTGATAGGAGTATCGCCTTCTGGAGTTCGAAGTGCATCCATTGCAATTTCGAGTTTTGTATCGATTTCCCAAGCACCCAACGCATCGATTTTGTCTTGTAATTCGGCTTGACGATTCATTAATTTATCCATTTTATCGGCATCTTCATAATTTTCTGGAAGACCAAACAAATCATTAATTTCGTTATAATCCTCAAGAACCTTCATTGTTTCTGCCACTCCTTCTCGAACTATTTCTATAACTGTTTTGTTGTCATCAAGAATTGGTTCTTGTTCTAAATATCCAACGGTGTATCCCGGTTGAAAAACTACATCGCCTTGATAGTTTTTGTCCACTCCAGCAATAATTTTCAATAAAGATGATTTTCCAGAGCCATTGAGACCCAAAATTCCAATTTTTGCTCCGTAAAAGAAACTCAAATAGATATTTTTTAAGACAGGTTTATCTGCACCTGGATAGGTTTTACTCAATTTTTGCATTGAGAATATTACTTTTTTATCGTCTGACATTATTTTAGATTATTAGAATTTTAGATTATTTAGATTTATTAGATTTTTGGATTGAATCTAAATTTTATAAATAGGTTTATAACCTTCCTTTCAGGGAATTAAAAACCCATGCGATGGCAAAAAAACCAATACCCACAGTTACAAATCCCCAACCTGCAACATCTGCATAGCGATAGGCACCTAGACCAATTAGTATTACACCCATGATAATCATTAGCAAAGTTGCCCAACCAAGTACTGTATTTTTGTTAGTTGCCATATTATTTTTTTAAAAGTACAAATATCGTAAATTAATGCTTAGAAATCAATTAAAAATTCCAATCAACATTTCTTTTAGTAAATCGTGGTTAGATAATGCATTGGCGCCTACTCCTTTGCTTTTTACATCGATATCACGAAGTATTGCGACAATTTGACTCACTTTTTTCATTGGATAATTTTTCAAGGCTACATCATAATCTTTTAAAAAAAATGGGCTAACTGCCAATACTGATGCAACATTGTTTGGGTTTCGGTCTTTCAAACCATGATATTTTAACAATTGTATAAAAAAACTAAAAACCAAACTTGTAGTTACAACCATTGGATTTTCTTTTGGATTTTCTGCAAAATATTCAACAATTTTATAAGCTTTTAACTGATTTTTAGCTCCCAAAGCATTTCGTAATTCAAAAACATTAAAATCCTTACTAAAACCTATGTTTTCTTCAATATTTTTTGGTGAAATAGTACTTCCTTTAGGTAAAATTATTTGAAGTTTTTCGAGTTCATTATTGATTTTGCTCAAATCAGTTCCTAAAAACTCCACTAACATAGCATTTGCTTTTGGTTCAATAGAATACCCTTTTCCTTGTAAAACTCTAGTGATCCATTGCCCTACTTGGTTTTCATATAGTTTTTTAGACTCAAAAACTAATCCATTTTTCGCAAGTGTTTTTGTTATTTTTTTTCTTTTATCGAGTGTTTTGTATTTATAATTGAAGACTAAAACAGTTGTTGGCATTGGATTTTCGGCATAACTTTCAAGTTTTTCGATTGTTTTTATTAGATCTTGAGCTTCTTTCACAATAGTAACTTGTCGTTCTGCCATCATTGGATAGCGTTTTGCAGATGAAACAATATCCTCAATGGTCACATCACGACCATACAAAACGGTTTGATTAAATCCTTTTTCGTCCTCTGATAAAATATTTTCTTCGATATAATCAGATAATTTGTCAATATAATAGGGTTCTTCTCCCATCAAAAAATAAATTGGTTTGATATTCCCTGCTTTTATATCATTGACAATTTTTATTATTTCGTCCACAATAAATGTTAATTTGGTTATTTGCTAATTCGTTTTTTTGATGTTACTTTTGAAAAATGCAACAACTCAATTTTCCGAATTATATATTTCGTTTCAAAAATAGTGAAAATAAAATTGCTATTTTTGACGAAATAAGGAAAAAATTTATAATTCTCACTCCCGAA
>JAYWEG010000193.1:0-9617 GCA_043779445.1 Bacteroidota bacterium | reverse complement strand
TACATAGATAACTATGATTTGAAATCTGAAAAAGAAAGTTTAAAACCAAAACTAACCTTTTTTGAAAAAATATTAGGAAAAAAGCATATCGAAATTGAAATAGCAAAACCAGAAATAGAAAATCGATTAGCAAAATGTAAGAAATCAGTAAGTTTTGTTTGGCATTCTGGAGATAGTTTTGAATTGCGTTTTGCAAGTTTAACAAGTGCTATTTTGACTGAATTAACTAATGGAGTTTGTACTTATCCAGCAGATGATATTTGGTATGAAAATAAAAATATTGTAGAAGAAGCGTTTAAAGAAATTAAAGAATACGAATTGACTATAAAAGAAAGAGATTTGAAATTTCACGAATTTGATAGTTGGTGAAAAAAAACGATCGCAAAACAGCGGTTCCTATATAAAGCAACTAAAGTTATCAACAACTTTTGAGAGGGTTATATGTCGGTTTTTTTGAAGTATAAAATTCTGTTCCAACGGCTTGTTGAAAAAGTTGGAAACAGGAAGTTTAAAATAGATTTCTATAAATTCACAGATACAATTAAGCTGAGTAAAATTGAAGAAATTCAAATTGCTAAAATATTCTTTGAAAATTATATCGACACTTTGAAAATAGATAATTTAATTTACGAAACAGACAAGCCGCTTATAATGCCAAGTTTTGGAGACTCGTTTTATATTTATCAAAACGGTGCTAAAAAATCTTTTTTCAGAATATTGAATGGAGAATATAAATCCCTGGATAACTTAAATCAACACGAAAAAAATATCTTATCATTTAGAAATGATTTAATGTCTGTTTTGAAAAAGAACACAGATTTTAAAAGATGTTTGGACACTTTGAAAGCTGTTAAAAAATATGACAAAAGAATGTTTTTGTAATTTGTCTGTAAATAACAGCAGTTTTTCGCAATTACTTCCTCTGTTTGCTCCTGCAGGCTCGGGTAGGGTTTTAGGCACACGAGCGTACCGAACTGACAAACCAAACTCATAGGTTGGATTTATACTTGCAAGTTCGGTCTTTAATTTATACATTTGACTAACCAATCCCGATAGCTATCGGGAACAACTGACGCCAAGCCATGAGATTTTAGTAAACATTACCACGAAAAACGAAATTAGACCGATGAAACAGATTTTATTTTTACTTATAGTTTTTATAACATTTAGTTGTCAAAAACAGCAAGAAGAAAAAAACAATATAAAAGAAACAATTGTAAAACTTACTCCTCCTCCTCCGAAAATAATTGACAAAAAGACTTTAATCGGGTTTGCTTGCTATTATGGTGGAATTAAATCTGAGGCTGTTATGAATGTATCTGAAATTCTTAAAACCAAAAATTATACAACTCTTAAAGCTAAGCTATACTGCATAAATCCTGCCGAGAAATACTTAGCTACTGTTGCTTGTGAAAAATTAGAAACCAAAAAATTAATCAAACTTACTGAAAAGGATGTTGCTCAAATAAAAACTAACAAATCAAGCGAAGAAAAAGTAACTCTTTGCGATGGTTGCACCAATGAAGAGGAGTTAATGCTAAAACAGATGTTTACTTCCGAAGATAATTTTTTGAAGAATCTGTTGAAGAATGGATAAACGAAATGATAAAGTAAAGGCTAGTAACAAACTCTACAAGCAATTTGGGTTTTAGGCAAACTTTAAAGTTGGTTTTGTACTTGTAAGTTCTGTCTTTAATCGTAACATTTGGCTAATCAATCCCGATCGCTATCGAGACCAACTGACGTTAAAACTACAATATACATTATGAAAAAAATAATTCTATTTTTTATACCACTATTTTTATGGATTAGTTGCAAACAAAATCCAGAAAATGTAACACAGAAAAATTACTTAGATTTCTCAAAACGAGACGACCAATTCACAGGTGGAATTAAAATGATTCCTATAAAAACCCCAATAGGAAATTTCAAGGTTTGGACCAAAACAGTTGGAAATAATCCTACCATAAAAGTGCTATTACTTCATGGTGGTCCCGGATTAACTCACGAATGTTTTGAGAGTTTTGATGGCTATTTTCCCCAAGAAAATATCGAATACATTTATTACGATCAATTAGGATCTTATTATTCTGATCAGCCAAATGACAATAGACTTTGGACCAACGAACGTTTTGTCGAAGAAGTGGAACAAGTCCGAGTTGCTTTGGGGCTAAACAAAGACAATTTTTATCTCTTGGGTCAATCTTGGGGCGGAATTCTTGCTATGGAATATGCATTAAAATATCAAAAAAACTTGAAAGGTTTAATCATTTCGAACATGATGGCGAGTGCACCAGAATATAATAAATATGCTCAAGAAGTTTTGGGTCCCAAAATGGATCCAGTAGTTTTAAAACAAGTTATGGATATCGAGAAAAACAATGATTTCAAGAATCCAAAATATTCTGAATTACTTTTTAAATATTATTACACCGAACATATTCTTAGAAAACCACAATCTGATTGGCCAGAATCTGTAAATCGTGCTTTTAAACATCTTAATCCAAATGTGTATGTTTTTATGCAAGGCGAAAGCGAATTTGGAATTACAGGCAATGCAACTTTAAAAAATTGGGATGTCAAAGAAAGACTTAAAACACTAACAATTCCAACGCTTTCCATAGGTGCAAAATTTGACACTATGGATCCAGAACATATGAAATGGATATCTAAAGAAGTGCAAAACGGTCGTTTTTTATTTTGTCCTATCGGAAGTCATTTGTCACAATATGACGATCAAAAAGATTATTTTCCTGGAGTAATTAAATTTTTGAAAGATGTTGATTCAGGCATTTTTAAAAAAGATTAATTCTTAAAAAAACTTTCAAAACCAATAGCCACAAAATAAGCAGCAGCGGCAGCAATTAAACCAATAAAAGTAACTTTGAAAGCGCCTTTTATTGGGTTTTGACCAGTAACTTTGGCTTTGAAATATCCAAAAACGAATAAGCAAATTGTGGTTATTAGTAATGATGTTTTCAATCCTTTGCTTGGTGTATCTGTAATAAAGTAGGCTGATAGTGGTAACAAACCGCCAATAAAATAGGCAATACCGATTGTTAAAGCAGAATTTCTTGCACGATTTGGATTTGGTTCTTCTAGACCAAGTTCGAATTTCATCATGAAATTAACCCATTTAGTTTTATCTTTGGCAAGTTCAGTTGCCAAAATGTGCTGCCCTTCTTTACTAATTCCATAGTCCGAAAAAATTTCCATTACTTCTTGCATTTCCTTTTCAGGAACATTTTCTACTTCTTCGTATTCACGTTTTAATTCACTTTGATAGTGTTCTTGCTCGGTTTTGCCTGCAAGATAACCCCCCAATCCCATGGCTATACATCCTGCAACAATTTCAGCAACACCAGCAGTTAAAATAATAGAATTGCTACTTACCGCTCCACTTAAACCAGCTGCTAATGCGAATGGAACGGTTAATCCATCGCTCATTCCGATGACTGCATCGGTTATGAAATCGGAACTTTTTAGGTGTTTTTCTTCGTGTGACATTTTTTTTATTTCTTTTTTACTTTTATCTCTCAGATTTATAGAAATTTCGTAGATTTTTTGCCTTTACTTATGGTTTTTGCATTTTGCAATTTAACTCTATTCTTCCTCTGTATTTTTCATTTTCATTAAAAGAGTATAGGCACCTTTATTCACAATTTTTTTATTTTTTAAAACTTGAACATTCAAAACTTGAACAAAATTATTCTCTTTTTCACCAAGTTGCACTTCTTGCATTTGGTATTTTTGTTTTGCAATTTCTATGTAAACATAGTCTTTTCCTTCGAAACTAACAACGCTTTCTTCGGGTAAAGCATCTGAATTTGAAGATTTTAATTCCACTTCGGCATTCATATACATTCCTGGTAAAAGGGTTTTATCATAATCTTCGAAATGGCAATGTACTTCCGAAGTTCCGTCCATCGAAACATCTTTACTGATCAGAATTATTTCACATTCGTGTTTTTTGTTTGGTTCGGCATTCGAGTAAGCGATTATTTTTTGACCAACTTTCAATTTGTCAACATCTTTTTCATACACTTTAATATTTAAATGAATATCGGTTGGATTTATCAATTCAAATAATACTTCGGACGGAGAAATGTATTTACCAATATTCACATTTACCTTCGAAACAAATCCGTTTATCGTGGCCAAAATATTTATTTTTTGAGAAATTTTTGATGCTGAAATTGTGTTTGGATTAATGTTGATCAATCGTAATTTTTCTGCTAAACCATTTGTCATGGCGCGTAAACTCGATACCTCAGCTTGAGCCATTTGCGTTACTTTGTCGCTACTCGCTTGGGTTTGGTTCAAATCGTTTTGACGAGCCGATTCTTTCTCGGCATAGACTAATTTTGCTTTCGAAACCAAGTAATCTTGTTGCAACTGAATATATTGTTGGTCTTCCATAACTGCAATTACCTCGCCTTTATTTACGTGCATTCCGGGCAAAAGTTTGGTGCTTCTCAGATAACCGCCAAGAGGGACCGAAACTGAAACTAAATTTTGTGGTGGCACATCGATTTTTCCGTTAATTTTTAGAATAGAAGAAATGCTTTTTTCTGAAATTGAAATGGTTTGAATAGTAGCATTTTTTATTTGTGCATCAGTTAGCGAAACTTCATTTTCTTTTAAAGCAATTTCGGGTTTGGATTCTTGAATTTCTTTTTTACAACTTAATGCTAGAAATAGAAATAGAAATAGTATTATAAATATAGTATTGCTCATGAACTTTTTGTATATTTTTTGGTATTGCTTCGCCAGTTCGCAAAAGCTCGGGTTGTGAATCTTCGATTTCATTTTAATTTAATTTTTAGAATTAAGGTAATTAATAGCAATCACACTTTCATTTAACGATTTAACCGCTTCTATGTAAGAATTTTGAATAGCAATGGATTGATTGACAAGCATTACAAAATCAAGATAATTAATGTCGCCATTAATGAATTGTTTGTTGGCAACATCGGTAATTATTTTTGAATTTTTGTTGCTATTAGTTTCAAAATAATTCACAATGTCAAGATTAGAGTTGTATTTCGTGAGCAACTTATTGTATTCAATTTTTAGGTTTAAAACTTGCGTTTGATATTCAGATTCTGCTATATTTTCTGCCATTTTTGATGCATTTATTTTTGCTTTTTGGCTTCCGCCGAATAATGGAATTCCTAAACCTATTTGTGCTGAATGAAAACGTTGTGCATCGTCTAAACCAATTCCTCGGAAAGAATTATTGTTATAACCAATGTTAATTTCAGGTAATAATTTTGCTTTTTGCAAAGCGGTTTCTGCCGAAAAAATCTTTTTTTGTTGTTCAAAAACTTTCAGAATGGGATTTTCTTCAATCTTAAAATTTTCAATTCCTGCTTTTAAGTTAGATGAAACTGGAAAATAAACTTCTTCTGAATTTAATACAAATTGAAAGGTTTGTTTTAGCATTTCAATTTCTGATTGCAACTGTTTTAATTGAATGGCAACATTAATTTTTTGAGTTTCGGCAGTCGATTTTTCAAGAATATTACTTTCGCCTTTTTGCAAACGCAAATTGGCTTTGTCAAAGAATTTAGAAAATAAAGTATCTGCTTTTTGCAATAATTTTTCTTTTTCTTTTAAAGATAAATAGTTGTAAAACAAATGTGTAACTGTTTTTTTAACTTCAAATTCTTTTAAGTTTGTTTGCAAAATTTTTGAATTATATTCCTCCGTTAAAACTTGTTTTTGACGATTGTAAACTGTTGGCAAAGCAAATGACTGAGCAATTCCGAATTTTGTATCGCTTTGATTGCTATTGATTTGCCCAAATTCTCCAAAAATATTCGTTTTCGGAATATCCGAAGAAGATTTTATCATTGCTTTTGAATATTCAGCTTTCAACTTTTCGTTTTTAATCGAATTATTATTTTTTAATGCGGTTTCAATTGCTTTTTCTAGAGTTATTTTATTTTGAGCATTTGCTGTTTGCATCATTGAAAAACATAAAACTAATATTGTAATTATTTTTTTAGAAATTGGTTTGGTTTTTATGCCTTTTTCAAATATAATATACAAAATAGGTAACAAAAATAAGGTTAAAAATGTCGCAACCAACAATCCACCAATAACCACAGTTGCTAATGGACGTTGCACTTCTGCGCCTGAACCATTGCTTAACGCCATTGGTAAAAACCCAAGTGAAGCTACAAAAGCAGTCATTAAAACAGGTCGTAATCGCAATTTTGTGCCTAATATTACAATTCTAGAAAGCGATTGAATTCCTTGTGCTTTTAAACGATTAAATTCTGCAATTAAAACAATTCCGTTTAAAACTGCAACACCAAAAAGCGCAATAAAACCGACCCCTGCACTAATACTGAAAGGCATTCCTCGGATTGCTAAAAACAAAATTCCACCAATTGTTGATAATGGGATGGCTGTATAAATCAGTAATCCTTGCTTTACCGAATTAAAGGCAAAAAATAACAAAACGAATATCAATAATAAAGAAACTGGAACAGCAATCATCAATCTATTTTTGGCTTTTTGTAAGTTTTCGAATGCTCCACCATAAGTTACATAATAACCTGTTGGGAATTTTATTTTTGTAGCAACTTTGGTTTGCAATTCAGAAACGATACTTTGTACGTCACGACCATTGACATTAAATCCTACCACAATTCGACGTTTGGCATCTTCTCTTTGAATTTGGTTTGGACCATCTTTTATAGAAACATTTGCCAATTGAGAAAGCGGAATTTGATTTCCGTTTGGCGTTGGAATTAATAAATTTTGAATATCTTGCAAATTTTTTCGTTCTTGATTGTCTAAACGCACCACCAAATCAAAACGTTTTTCTTCTTCAAAAATTAATCCTGTGCTTTGCCCTGCGAATGCAGTATTTACTACTTTATTAATATCTGCAATTGATAAATTATATTGCGCAATCATTGGTCGATCGTATTCGATAATAACTTGTGGCATTCCCGTGACGGGCTCAACATAAAGATTTTCTGAACCTTGAACTTTTGTTACTATTTTGCCTAGTTTGTTGGCATAAACTGCCAATGTGTCAAGGTTTTCGCCAAATATTTTGCAAACAACATCCTGTCTTGCACCCGTCATTAACTCATTAAATCGCATTTGGACAGGATATTGAAAACCCGCTGTAATTCCTGGCACATCTTGCAAAGCAACAGACATTTTTTTTGACAATTCATCAAACGTTTTTGCTGAAGTCCATTCGGATTTGTCTTTTAAAATTACCATCATATCGCTAGCTTCCATTGGCATTGGGTCGGTTGGGACTTCGCCACTTCCAATTTTAGTGACCACTTTTTCGACTTCTGGGAATTGCGTTTTTAGAATATGTGCTGCTTTTTGAGTGAATTCGATTGTAGTTTTTAGATTACTACCTGTTAACACTCTTGTATCAACAGCAAAATCGCCTTCTTCGAGAGCAGGAATAAATTCGCCGCCCAAAAATGAAAGTGTTACAATAGAAATAACAAATAAACTAATTACTGAAACAATTATTGCTTTTTGCTTCCTTAAGGCTAGAATCAAATATTTTTGATAAAACGAAGTTACTTTATCGATAATTTTATCTGAAATATTCTTTTTATGATTTATTTTTTTACTTAAAAAATAAGCGCTCATCATCGGAATATAAGTCAAAGACAAAATAAAGGCTCCTAATAATGCAAAGGCAACTGTTTGCGCCATGGGTTTGAACATTTTTCCTTCAATACCTTCTAAAGTAAAGATAGGCAAATACACAATTAAGATAATTATTTGTCCAAAAACTGCTGAATTCATCATTTTGGATGCTGAACTCGAAACTTTTTCGTCCATTTCGTTAGACGAAAGAATATTTTGCTTTTTATTGGATTGAATTGCTAACGAATGCATTACGGCTTCGACAATAATTACTGCGCCATCAACAATTAATCCAAAATCCAAAGCACCTAAACTCATTAAATTGCCACTTACGCCAAATAAATTCATCATACAAATGGCGAATAACATTGCCAACGGAATAACCGATGCCACTAATAATCCAGCACGAAAATTACCTAGAAACATTACTAAAACAAAAATCACAATCAATGCACCTTCGAGTAAGTTTTTTTCTACTGTTCCGATAGCGTTATCGACCATTTTAGTTCGGTCTAGAAAAGGTTCAATTTCGACTCCTTTTGGTAACGTTTTCTGAATTTGGACAATTCTTTCTTTTACATTTTTGATGACTTCGCTACTGTTTGCTCCTTTTAGCATCATAACAACTGCTCCAGAAACTTCTCCTTGATCATTGTAACACATTGCTCCGTATCTAGTTGCATAACCAATTTTAATTTGAGCAACATCACGAATAAACAAAGGTGTTTCTGAATTTGGTCTTGGAATGGCAACATTTTCAATATCTTGAATGTTGTCAATTAATCCTTCGGAACGGATGTATAAAACTGTGGAACCTTTTTCGATATAAGCACCACCAGTATTTTGATTGTTTTTTTCTAATGCCGAAAAAACATCATCAATTGTAATTCCGAAAGCATTTAATTTATTAGGATTTATAGCAATTTCATATTGTTTTAATTTGCCACCAAAACTACTAACCTCGGCAACGCCTTTAAGGCCTAGTAATTGTCGGCGCACAATCCAATCTTGAATAGTCCGCAATTCAATTGCATCAAATTTTTGCTCAAAACCTTTTTGGGGTTTGACAACATATTGATAAATCTCGCCCAATCCTGTTGAAACTGGACCTAAAGTTGGTTTTCCAATGCCTTGAGGAATTTGAGATTGAACTTGTTGCAATCTTTCAGCAACTTGTTGGCGTGCCCAATACACATCAACATCATCATCAAAAACAATAGTAACCAATGACAATCCAAAACGAGAAAAACTACGAATTTCTTTCATTCCCGAAATATTACTATTGGCTTGTTCAATAGGAAAAGTCACCAATCTCTCAATATCGGTTGCTCCAAATGATGCCGCAATGGTGATAACTTGAACCTGATTATTGGTAATATCAGGAACAGCATCAATAGGTAATTTTGTGGTTTGGTATATACCAAAACCCACTAGGGCAATTACACATAGCCCGACGATGAGTTTATTCTTTACAGAAAACTCAATTATTTTATTAAGCATAAAATTTTATTTGTTAATTAACAGAAATAATTTTTAACCAATAATCAAACAGATTTATGGAAAATTAAAACAAATTATCTATTTACTAACAAATTTTTGGCGGTTGCCAAATAGAAGAATGGAAGTTGGAAATAAAAGAAAAAGTATAATTAAAATTTGGTTTTTTATACGTATTTGAAAATAGTTTGTAGTCGAAATTAAAATTTTGAATTGGTGTTAAAAAAGTAATGATGGAGCAATTAGAACTTGAACTATGAGATTTAAATGGTAATTTCATGTCTTTTTCATAATCTTTATCAAAAACTTCCCCATGAGAATAATGATCCATAAAAAAAGTCCATAAACTTAATTTCGGATTTTCCAGCTGGTGCTCACTGAAATGTTCTACCAGAATTGGTATTTTAAGATATTCATTTAACTGTAATGCAGAAAATAAATAAATTGAAATAAATAATATAGAAATATTTTTTTTCATTAGT
>JAYWEG010000192.1:0-9631 GCA_043779445.1 Bacteroidota bacterium | reverse complement strand
TCCCAAAAGAAAATTTTCTTTTGGGATTATAAATTTTAATCGAATATTTTACAACGCTGTTTCTACTTGCAAATTTTCATCGAAATTTCTTTTTCCGAAAATGAGTTCTAAATCATCTCTAAAGATTACTTCTTTTTCGATTAGAATTTCGGCTAGCCTTTCTAGTTTGTCTTTATTATCTTTCAAAATTTCAATGGCTCTTTGATATTGACTTTCAATCAATGATGAAATTTCTTTATCAATTATCATAGCAGTTTCCTCTGAATATGGTTTTGAAAAATTGTATTCGTTTTGACCAGAAGAATCATAATAGGTAACATTTCCAATTTTGTCGTTTAATCCATAAACAGTAACCATGGCTCGTGCTTGTTTGGTTACTTTTTCTAGATCACTCAAAGCTCCGGTTGAGATTCTGTCAAAAATCACTTTCTCGGCTGCTCGCCCGCCCATGGTGGCACACATTTCGTCTAACATTTGATCTGGTCGCACAATGAGCCTTTCTTCGGGTAAATACCAAGCTGCTCCAAGACTTTGTCCTCTTGGGACTATGGTAACTTTTATTAATGGTGCAGCATGTTCAAGCATCCAGCTTACTGTTGCGTGACCCGCCTCATGAATTGCAATTGCTTTCTTTTCGCTTGGTGTTACAATTTTGTTTTTCTTTTCTAAACCTCCAACAATTCGATCTACAGCGTCCAAGAAATCTTGTTTATCAACAGCGGTTTTATCATAACGAGCAGCAATTAAAGCAGCTTCGTTACACACATTTGCTATATCTGCCCCGGAAAAACCTGGAGTTTGTTTGGCTAAAAAGTCGGTATCTAACCCTTCAACTTTTTTCAGCGGTGCAAGATGTACTTCAAAAATTTCTTTACGTTCTCGAATATCTGGTAAATCAACGAAAATTTGTCTGTCAAAACGTCCAGCCCGCATCAAGGCTTTGTCTAATACATCTGCTCTGTTAGTGGCTGCAAGGACAATTACGTTAGAATTAGTTCCAAAACCATCCATTTCTGTTAGTAATTGATTGAGCGTGTTTTCTCTTTCATCATTTCCGCCAGACATACTGTTTTTTCCTCTCGCACGACCAACTGCATCTATTTCGTCGATGAAAATAATCGATGGAGATTTGTCTTTAGCTTGTTTGAACAAATCACGCACACGTGAGGCACCAACACCTACAAACATTTCAACAAAATCTGAACCCGATAGGGAGAAAAATGGAACTTTTGCTTCGCCAGCTACTGCTTTTGCTAGTAATGTTTTTCCAGTACCTGGTGGACCAACTAAAAGTGCACCTTTTGGAATTTTTCCGCCAAGGTTGGTGTATTTATCTGGGTTTTTTAGAAATTCTACTATTTCTTGAATTTCTTCTTTTGCGCCTTCAAGACCTGCAACATCTTTGAAAGTTGTAGCCACTTGATTTTTTTCGTCAAAAAGTTTTGCTTTAGATTTTCCAATGCTAAAAATTTGTCCAGGTCCACCTCCGCCACCTGAAGACATTTTTCTCATAATTAAAATCCAAACTCCAATAATGAGTATAAATGGCAAGGCATTTAAAAAGTATTCTAGAATATTGCTTTTAGCCTCAAATGTAAAATCTTTTAATTTGCCCTCTGCTTGTGCTTTTTCAATTTTGTTTTGAAAAACTTCTTCATTACCAATCTGGATAGTATATTGAGGTGATTTTAACGGTTTTTTTTCAGAATCAAATCTGGGCAGCTTCGCATGTTCTTTTTCTTGAAAAGCGGCAGAATTGAGATAGATTTCTGCAAGAACTTTATCATAAACCACTACTTTTTCAATCTGACCTTTTTGTAAATAGGTGTTAAAAGCAGAGGAAGATATTTCTTTTGGACCCGTTGTTAGTTCTTTGTTGTAAAAATAATTTAGTCCAAAAATAATTCCTAAAATAATTACATAAATCCAAATTGGATTTATTTTTACTTTGATATTGTTTTGATTGTTAGTTGGTTTTTTTTCTGTTGCCATTTATTTTTTAATAATTATTTTCGATTGTAGTTATTTTTGCATCTCCCCAAAGATTTTCGATATTGTAGTATTCGCGAATGTGTTTTTGAAAAACATGTACTACAATGTTGACATAATCCATCAAAACCCACTCTGCATTATCTGAACCTTCAATGTGCCAAGGCTTATCTTTTATAGATTTAGAAACCGTTTTTTGAATTGAATTTACGATAGCATTTACTTGAGTATTTGAGTTTCCGTTGCAAATTACGAAATAGTCACACGAGGCATTGTCTATATCTCTTAAATCTAAAATATCAATATCGTTTCCTTTAACTTCTTCTATTCCTTTGATGATATTGGCTAACAAATCATCGTTATTTATTTTTTTTGTCATTATATTTTTATGTAATTTGCAAAGTTACCACTTTTTGTACTTATTTTTGATGATAAACAGTAGATAATATTTGGTTAAATTAAATAATGTCTAAAATTTATAATTTTACTCCTGAAATGAAATTAATCAAACTCGATGCCATAGATTCCACAAATGATTTTCTGAAAGGATTATTGAACGCTCAAACTCTTGAAAATTTTACTGTTGTAACAGCAGAAAATCAAACTAATGGTAAAGGTCAAATGGGAGCAAAATGGGTTTCTGAAATTGGTAAAAACTTGATAACAAGTATTTTAATTAAAGATATTTTGCTAAATCATTCAGAAATTTTTCAATTAAATTTTGCAATTGCTTTGGCAATTTGTGATGGTTTAAATCATTTTGAAATTCCGAAATTAAGCATAAAATGGCCAAACGACATTATGTCAGATGACAAAAAAATCGCTGGAATTTTAATTGAAAACAGCATAAAATCTGACAGTTCAATTGTTTCTGTAGTTGGATTTGGTATAAACATTAATCAAACTAATTTTGAAAATTTACCAAAAGCATCGTCTCTAAAAAATATTATGAATAAGGATTTAGATAAAAATGAAATTTTGGATAAAGTTTATAATGCTATTTTGAATAGAATTGAACAACTTCAAAATAAATTTGAAAACCAACTTTTTGATGAGTATAATGACAAATTATTTAAAAAAAGAATGATGATGCCTTTTGAGAATATTGAAAATGAAAAATTTATGGGAATTATACAAGGAGTTTCTCCACAAGGAAAATTGAAAATGATTTTAGAAAACGATGAAGTTCGGGAGTATGAAATTAAAGAAATTTCGATGTTGTATTAATTAAAACAAACTTTTCCTAAAATATAGTATCAAAACAATCAAATACAAAAAATTATCGAAGGCTTGTGCAATCACAATCCCTTGAATTCCATATGTTTTTATAAAAAAAATACTCGAAAAATACAAAATCGTTAGAGACATAATTTCTGAAATTACAAATTCTTTTGTCATTTTTTTTGCCACAAATTGAAATCCTAAAACAAGCGATGCGACCTTGAAAAAATCTCCAACAAGTTGCCAAAAGAACAGGTTTGTAGTGGGTAAAAAATCATTTGTAAACAAGGTTTTAATGATGAAATCACGAAGGAAAAAGAGTATCAAAAATCCCATTATATAAATAGGTAAAGTAGTTTTGAAATAGGAATAGAAAACTAATTTTGTTTCTTGTTTTGAATTTGCTAGCGTGAGTTTTGGTAAAAAATAGAGTGTTAGTAATGTTCCAGAAAACAACATATAGTATCCGGATATTTTAGAAATAGCTTCCCAAAAACCCGCTTGTTTTAATCCAAGATTTTCTATAATGTAGTTTCTTATGAAAAGAAATACTAAAGAACCTAAAACCGCAGAAACCAATGCCATTAGGGAATAAGACGATAAATTTTTAATAATTTGAAAATCAAAATATTTTATTTTTATGTTTTCAAATAGATTTAATTGCTTAGATACATAAAAAAATGTTACAAAAAACATCATGGCGGGCGTGATTGTAATGGATAATAATGCGCCTAGAATTGTATATTTTAATATCAAAAAAAAAGTGAGTGCAAAACCAATTAAAGTTCCAATAATATTAATGTAAATCACTTTTTTAAACTGACAAAAACCATTAATTATTGAAATAAAAACCAATGAAAAAACATACAATGGCAAAATCAGAGCCATGATTTTAAAAATCACTAAGTATTGCTCATTAGATCCAAAAATTTTATAATTCCAATACTCAGCAAAAAAATATAGAAAGCAACATATTAAAACAGTAACTCCAAAAAGTGTAAAAAAAACGGTAGAAATAATTTTCTGAATTTGAGATTTATTTTCTTGGTTTTCAGTAATATATTTTACAATTCCTGCTTGAAATCCGAGTGTTGATATACTCTCGAGCGAGGTCATGAAATTTCTGAGATTTGCAACCAAAGCCATTCCGTTTGGTCCAACAAAAACCGCTACAACTTTTGAAGTCAAAACTCCAAAGGCAATTTTAATTAACATGCTAAAACTATTCAAAGAACTAATTTTGAATAAATTACTGTTGTATATATTTTTTATATAACTCAATTTCTAAATGATAATGTTTTTCAAAAGAGTGTAGTTTTTTGTTTCGATTGCATAAAAATCATGAACGATTGTTCTTGCTCCAAAACTTTCTTTCCAAAAATTTAAACCCGAATTTAATCTTCGTCCTTGTTCTTCGTTGGAAGTTCCAAAATCAAAATAATGTTTTTTGGCAAAAATAGTTGTGATTAAATGATAGTATAAAAAATCCAAACTTCCGTTTTCAGATTTTGATTGGTTTCCAGAAATATATTGAGCGTGAGCCACATTGTCACTTTCAAAAATAGTAGTTCCAGCGACAATTTTATTGTTTTGATACACGTTGAATTGTCGAATATTTGTTGGAAATAAATTTTTTAATTTAGTAATTTCTTCTACTGAATGAACTGGTTTTGCTTTAAATTTCATATTTAAATTAGGAATTAAAATTTCATTCCAAAACAAATCAAAACTTGTTTCTTCTCGTATTTCTAATTTTAAATTTAATGCTTTTTTAATGCCTTCTGATCTTCCAGATGTAATTTTATTTTTTTTTGTTAAATCAATTACTGATAAACTATCTCGACGAAATAATTTTGCGTTTGCTAGAAACAAAGCATAATTTAATTCTTCTGCTGGTTTTTGATGATAAATAGAAGGAATTGTTTTCAAAAATAATTTTTGGAATCCATTAACGCTCAAAAACTTTAGAATTTCTTGTAAGGCAGAAATTACAGATTCAAGTTTTATTTTTTCGTTATAAATTAAACCACCAAATGTCAAGCCTTGGTGCGAAAACAGTTCGTTTTTTATAACATTTGCTGGCAAAACGGCAATCCATTTTTCATTATCTAAAACAATCAACGAAAAGTCTTTAAATTTTTCCGCATGATACTCCATGAAGTTTCGATGGTGCAAAAAAATTCCATTGATGGATTGCTCCACAAAAACATTCCATTTTTGAAAATCTTGAGTTTCGTATTTTTTAATTGTGTAGTTTTTCACTTCATTTTTTTGATTTTGGAAAATTAAACAATTATTCCAAATAATTTTACTTTTAGTAAAAATTAGATTTTTGGAGAAAAATATGTACTTTTATTTAAAATTATTGATTTTGACAACAAAACTAAAACATAATTTTTCAATTATTTTCTTACTCCTTTTTTTGACTTCTTTTAGTCAAGATGTAACTTTATATAATCAATTCAACGGTCGATTTGATTTTACATTTATAGGAAACACAATGAATCCCGAAGAAGATAATGGTATGATTATTCCAACAATATTAACTAGTTCTAGCGCTACTTTAAATCTTAACTCAAATAATATTATAAAAAAAGCATATTTGTATTGGTCTGGTTGTGGAACTGGAGATTTTAATGTTAAATTAAACAATATTGATATAACACCAGACAGGACTTTTAGTTTATTTCAATCAATAAATAGACCCTTTTTTAGTGCTTTTAAGGACGTTACAAGTCAAATTCTAACAACTGGAAATGGAATTTATACCCTTTCTGATTTAGATTTAACTAGTCTCATTGATGTTTATTCTAGTAATGGAACAAATTATGCAGGTTGGGCAATTATAATAGTTTATGAAAATCAATCTCTTCCATTAAACCAATTAAATATTTACGATGGTTTACAAACTATACCAATAGATTTTGATGGGGTATCTGGTCTAGGACTCAATATTACTTTAAACAGCATAAATGTTATAGATAATATTGGAGCAAAAATTGGTTTTATTGCTTGGGAAGGAGATGCATCTCTTGATAATAATGAAAAACTTCGTTTTAATGGAAATATTTTGAGCAATGCGTTGAATCCACCAACAAATCAGTTTAATAGTACAAGTACTTTTACAAATTCCTCTACTTTATATAACATGGATTTAGATGTTTATGACATTCAAAATAACATTAATATTGGAGATACAACGGCTCAAATTCAACTGACATCGGGTCAAGATTTTGTAATGATAAATGTGGTTGCAACCAAACTCAATAGTCAATTACCAGATGCCACAATTGCCATAAATAATTTTACACAATCTTGCAATTCTAGGCAAGTTCTTGTAAATTATACTGTTTCAAATGTTAACAGCACAGCACTTTTACCAGCAGGAACTCCAATAGCCATTTTTGCTAACAATGTTTTGATTGGTAACACAACAACAAACGTAATTTTGCAAATTGGTGAAAGTGTCTCGGGTCAAATTACATTGACTATTCCAAATACTATTCCGCTTAATTTTGTGCTTAAATTTGTTGTTGACGACAATGGAACTGGAGTCGGAACCATAGCCGAAACAAATGAATTAAATAACAGTGCAACTCAAAATATCACACTTTGGATTTCGCCAACATTCAATATTTTGCAACCTTTGAGTTTGTGTCAATTGAATCCATCAGGAACAGTTTTTGATTTTTCTGCCTATGAAAATAGCATTAAAACAAATCCAACTGATATAGTTTCGTTTCACGAAAGTTTACTCGATGCTCAAAATAACATAAATCCAATCACAAACTCCATAAATTACATTTCGACAACAACTCCAAAACAAATTTTTGTTCGAATTAAAAATGCAAATTGCGTGAGTTTTTCTTCTTTTTTATTGATTACAAAAAACTGTTCTTCAACAATACTAAATGCGGTAACGCCAAATGGAGACGGTCAAAATGATACTTTTTTCATTAACAGAGATATCTATCCGAATTTTGAATTGGATATTTACAACCGATGGGGATATTTGGTTTGGAAAGGCGATAATACACAAAATGATTGGGATGGAACTTCAAATCAAGGCCTAGTAATTTTCGGAAATCAACTTCCAGACGGAACCTATTTTTATATCTTGAAACCAAACAACAATTCAAAATATCCAGAATCAATCGCTAGTTATTTGTATTTATCGAGATAAATTTACATATTTTGGGTATAGAAATTATAATCTTTCAAAACAGTTTTTATAAAATCGGACACGCTACCAGATTGGTTTTTTATTCCAGCGACTTTTTCAATTTTAGTGGCTAACTTTATAATTGTTTCACGATCTTCTTTCGATTTTGCCTGCAAAAAAGTATCCTTTATGATTCGCATATCGTTATCGGACAATTTGATAACCTGCGAATATGTTGGAACATAGGCATCTCCAATATTTTCGAGAATAGTATTATTTATTGAAATATTATTTTTCAAGGTAATAATCGCAGTTCCTGCAGCCATGTCCCCAAGTCGTTGTACTTTTTTGCTTGTTGCCATAGTGATAATTCCAATAATAGCAAAAATAGAATTCCCTTCCACGATTTTAAAAACCCAACGAATTAAGTAATCTCCGAAACTGGCTTGATATCCATCGATTTTAACAACTTTAATTTTTATGATTTTTTTTCCGATAGTTTGTCCTTCTAAAAAACTCTCTAAAACTAGTGAATAAAGAAAAATTGGAAGTCCAAAAAGCGAAAAAATTGCTATAGCTGACCATTGATTCATGTCTTCTAATCGTTCAGAAATACCTAAAAACTCAAAAAACACATAAAAAACAACAATAACATAGGCAATTTGAACTAGCAAATCGAGGAAAGTTGCCAGCATTCGCTCGCCTACCGAGGCTGCAGTAAAATTTATAGTAACATTTTGCGTTGTGTTGATGGTTAATTCTGACATATTTTATATTTTTGTTCTCGATGAGAGAAATTGCGTTCATAAAACAAAATAAAGAAAAGTGGCTTGAATTCGAACAAGCAATTTTTAGCAAATCTAAAAAAAATCCTGATGAAATGGCAAATTTATACATTCAATTAATGAATGATTTGTCATATGCCCAAACTTATTATTCAAAAAGCAAAACTGTTGGCTATTTGAATCATCTTGCGGCGAAAATTTATCAAAAAATTTACAAAACAAAAAGAACTGAAACTAATCGACTCGTATTTTTTTTCAAAACAGAAGTTCCACTACTGCTCTATGAATATCGAAGGTATCTTTTATATTCTTTTGTGTTGTTTTTTGCAATGGTCGGAATTGGAGTCATTTCATCTATGTATGATATAAATTTTGTACGTTCAATTCTATCAGACGGTTATGTGAATGAAACTTTAGAAAATATCAAAAACGGAAATCCAACTGCGATCTACAAATCCGGAAGCAACTGGGGAAGTTTTATCGCCATAACAATTAACAATCTAAAAGTTGGAACGTATTGTTATGTATCTGGATTATTTGCAGGCATTGGGACATTCTATATCGCATTACAAAATTCCATTATGCTAGGAGCGTTTCAATACATGTTCTATGAACAAAAAGTTTTTTGGAAAAGTGTTCGTGGAATTTGGATTCATGGATCAATGGAAATTTTTGGAATTGTGATCGAAACTGCGGCTGGTTTTATTTTAGGAGCTTCCATTTTATTTCCTAGAACATTTTCAAGATTCAATTCTTTTAAAATAGGGTTCAAAAATAGTTTCAAAATTTTTTTGAGTACTATTCCATTTACAATTGCAGCGGGATTTCTTGAAGGTTTTATAACAAGATATTCCATCGATATGCCAAATTGGGCAAGCGTTGGCATTATTCTTTCGACTTTGTCAATCATTTCGTTTTACTATTTGATTTATCCATTTATTGTTCACAAAAAATTCAGTAAAATATAATGTTCGAACTTTTCAAAAAACGCGATTTCAATGCGCTTTTCTCCGATACAATTGATTTTTTCAAGCGATTCGGAAAAAACTATTTCAAGAACTATTTCATTATTAATGGAATATTTTTAATGATATTAGTAGTCTTGATTTATTTTCTTTCAAAAATATTTTTAGAAAACGCTTTTTCTACCTCACAGAATTCCAACAACGATTTCATTGTTAATTATGTGCATACGAATCCAGTACTATTTTTTGGTTTTTTTGGAGTATTTATTTTAGTTTCCATATTTTTATCATTGTTAAATATCACATATCCAATCGTATATTTAGATTTAATCGATAAAAATCAGAACGAAGCCATCTCGTCTAGCAAAGTAATTAATCAAATCCAAAAAAATATTGGTCGTTTGATTCTTTTTTTTATTGGAACAGTATTTATTATTTTACCAATTGTAATAATAGTTTTATCAATACTCATACTTTTATGTTTTGTATTAATTGGTATTCCATTATTG
>JAYWEG010000191.1:0-3890 GCA_043779445.1 Bacteroidota bacterium | reverse complement strand
GTTGCAACCTTTTCAACAGTTGATCCAAGAAAAGAAACTGCGTTTATTCCAATAAAAGTAGATTCAGAAAAAAAAAAGGAACTAACAAATCAAAAAAGTAAAGTTTCAGAAACTCCAAAATCTGAAGATAGAAGTTTGTGGACTATTTTTTTTCTAGCCTTTCTAGGCGGATTTGCTGCATTGTTAACGCCTTGCGTTTTCCCAATGATTCCAATGACAGTCAGTTTTTTTACAAAACAAAGTAAAACTAAATCACAAGGTATTAAAAACTCAATTTTTTATGGTTTTTCAATCATCATAATTTATGTTTTGCTTGGAACAATTGTAACTGCAATTTTTGGAGCCGATGCATTAAATGCACTTTCAACAAATGTTTATTTCAATGTTATTTTCTTTTTTTTATTGGTAATTTTCGCCGCTTCGTTTCTTGGTGCTTTCGAAATAATGTTGCCTAATTCTTGGGCAAATAAGATTGACAGTCAAGCGGATAGAGGTGGAATTATAGGAATTTTGTTTATGGCATTGGCGTTAGCAATTGTTTCATTTTCTTGTACAGGACCAATTGTTGGAACACTTTTGGTGGAATCGGCATCTAAGGGTGGAATTGCTCCAATTATTGGAATGTTGGGATTTTCATTAGCATTAGCATTACCTTTTATGTTATTTGCAATGTTCCCTGGTTGGTTAAATTCGTTACCAAAATCGGGTGGTTGGCTCAACACTGTAAAAGTATTTTTAGGATTTTTAGAATTGGCTTTAGCATTCAAATTTTTATCAAATGCCGATTTGGTTTTACAGTTACATTACCTTGAAAGAGAAGTTTTCTTGGCAATTTGGATAGCAATTTTCGGTGCACTGGCTTTGTATTTATTTGGGAAAATTACTTTGCCACACGATAGTAAACTTGAATCTATTTCAGTTGGGCGATTGTTTATAGGTTTGATCGTTATGACTTTTACAATTTATATGATTCCAGGACTTTGGGGAGCGCCATTAAAATTTATCAACGCATTCCCGCCACCAATGGAATATAGCGAAAGCCCTTATGGTGTTGACGATGTTGACCATAAAATTATGCAAACTTCGAATACGATTTTGCCAATTGGAGCAAAATTTGGTCCACATAATATTGTTTCATTCAACGATTATGACAAAGGTTTAGCTTATGCAAAAACAGTAAATAAACCAATTATGCTAGATTTTACTGGTTTTGCCTGTGTAAACTGCCGAAAAATGGAAAATAATGTTTGGTCTGAGGAACGAATTTTGAAAATTTTGAATAACGAAGTTGTTTTGATCTCTTTGTATGTTGATGATAAAAGAAAAATGCCTATATCAAAGCAATTTAAATCAAAATCAACTGGTGAAAATTTGGAAACTTATGGTGATAAATGGACAGATTTCATGATAGACAAATACAAAACAAATACACAACCATTATACGTAATTACAGATTTGAATGGAAATAATTTAAACCAAAAAACACCAACAACAAGCTACAATCCAGATGTTTTACTTTATGAAAACTGGCTAAAAACGGGAATTTCGAATTTTAAAAAATAAAAATATGAAAAAAATAATATCATTATTTCTTTGCCTAAATTATATTGTGATTTATGCTCAAGAAAAGAAAAGTAATTTTGTAGCTGAAAATTATACAAAAAAGGAAGTTCACATAAAAATGCGTGATGGTGCTGAACTTTTTACGAGCATATATTGTCCAAAAGATATTTCAAAGAAGTATCCAATAATCATGCAAAGAACTCCCTATGATTGTGCTCCATATGGCGCAGATCAGTTTGCAACCAGCATCAGCCCAAACGAAGTGATGATGAAAGAAGGTTACATAGTTGTATATCAAGATGTTCGTGGTCGTTACATGAGCGATGGTTTGTATGATAATATGCGTGGTTTTATTCCCAATAAAAAAAACAATAAAGACATTGATGAGGCTTCGGATACCTATGATACCATAGATTGGTTGATCAAAAATGTATCCAATAATAATGGAAATGTGGGAACTTGGGGAATTTCGTATCCAGGATTTTATGCTTCTTATTCCTTGTTGAGTAACCATCCCGCTTTGAAAGCAGTTTCTCCTCAAGCATGTATATCAGATTTCTTTTTTGATGATTTTCATCACAATGGTGCATATTTATTGAGTTATTGGAAAGCCACTCCTTTATTTGGACCTCAAAAAACAAAGCGAACTACCGAGAATTGGTTTTCATTCCCAAAAACAAATACATTAGACGATTATAATTTTTTCTTAAAAACCAGTCCTCTATCAAATTTAGATTCTTATATGTCCAAAAATGATGAATTTTGGCAACAACTAAAAGATCATTCTAGTTATGATGAATTTTGGCAAAAACGAGGACTTTTGCAGCACATGAAAAACATTAAACCAGCCGTAATGTTTGTTGGTGGTTGGTTTGATGCAGAAGATTTGTATGGTCCATTAAATACTTATCAAACAATTGAAAAAAATAGTAAAAACTATAATACAATTGTTATGGGACCATGGAGTCATGGCGATTGGGCAAGAAATAATGAAAAACAAATTATCGGTAATATTAATTTTGGAGATAACATTTCTGGTGATTTTCAAAAAAATATCGAAGCAAATTTTTTCCGTCATTTTCTAAAAGAAGATGGAAAAGGAGAAAATAAATTGTCGGAAGCATATGTTTTTGATACAGGAAAAAAAGAATGGAAATCTTTTGACTCATGGCCACCAAAAAATTCTGAAAAACAAAGTTTTAGTTTATTATCAAACCAAAAAATGTCTACTAAAAATGATGATGTTGTTTCTTTTGAAGAATTTATGAGCGATCCAAAAAAACCAGTTCCTTCTTCTGAAGATATTTCTCAACGAGGAATCACACCAAGAAAATACATGACAGATGACCAGCGTTTTGCAGCCAAAAGACCCGATGTTTTAGTTTTCGAAACGGAGTTTCTATCTGATGATATGACACTATCAGGTGAGATTTTAGCAAAATTGCAAGTAGCTACAACTGGAACAGATGCTGATTGGATTGTGAAATTAATAGATGTTTTTCCTACTGATGAGCCCGAAACAAAGGAAATTGCTCCCTATTTAAAAATGAGTAACTATCACATGATGGTTAGAAGTGAAGTTATGCGAGGTCGATTTAGAAACAGTTTTATAAAACCAGAAGCTTTTATTCCAAATCAAAAAACAAAAGTTGACTTCAAACTTCAAGATGTTTTTCATACTTTCAAAAAAGGTCATAAAATACAAATTCAAGTTCAAAGTACTTGGTTTCCTTTGATAGATTTGAATCCGCAGACTTTCGTTGAAAATATTTTCTATGCCAAACCAGAGGATTTTAAAAAGCAAACACATCGAATTTATTCTGATTCTAAAATTGAATTTACTGTTTTGAAATAAAAAATTATCCTAATCTAGAAATTTTAGATTGGGATAATTTTTTACAAAATATGTTTACTCAACAATTGATAGACTTCATTGATATTATTGCCACTTTTTCCGAATTGTTTCACAATTGGAATATCATCGCTTTTTAGCCATATCTTTAAATCTGCATCCATATCTAGTATTCCGGCACTTTCTTTTGAGAATTTGTGTATGCTAGTATATGGAATTGATAAATAATCAACCTTGGTTCCGACCAATTGTTTTTCGACCAATACCAATCTTTTATTGGTAAAAATAAACATGTCTCGAATTAATTTATAAGCTTTTTCAATATTTTCGCCCTCAATTAAAATGGGTTCAAATTCTTTTGCAACATTGTCAATATTTATTTCTGAAGCATTTCCTAAAATGGCATTAAATATTCCCATAATTTTTAGTTTTGATTGTATTTTTCTTTGTATTTTTTGTTTAAATCACTTTGATG
>JAYWEG010000190.1:0-9729 GCA_043779445.1 Bacteroidota bacterium | reverse complement strand
TATAAATTGTATCATTAAAAACTAAAGAAGCAGTTTTATTTGAAATAAAAATTCAGAAATAAAAAACAATATTTTCAATAAAATTTCAATCTAATTTTTACTTTTGTGAAAAATAAAAATCATGCAACATATTATTGACCGTTTCATTAGTTACGTCACTATAGATACCGAATCTGATCCAAATTCAAACACAACACCTAGCACTAATAAACAATTTAATTTAGCTAATTTATTAGTTGATGAGTTAAACAACATTGGTCTTACAGATGTTACCATTGACAAATATGGCTATGTGATGGGGACTTTACCGAGTAATGTTTCTCATGATGTTCCCACAATAGGATTTATTTCTCATTTTGACACCACTCCAGATTTTACAGGAAAAGATGTGAAGCCTCAAATTATTCCAAATTATGATGGTGGTGATATTGTACTTAATGCCGAACAAAACATTATTTTATCACCAAATTATTTTAAAGATTTGCTTCAATATAAAGGACAAACTCTGATTACTACAAATGGATTAACACTTTTGGGCGCTGATGACAAAGCTGGTTTAACAGAAATTGTTACAGCCATGGAATATTTGGTTAAAAACCCAGAAATCAAACACGGAAAAATTAGAGTTGGTTTCACACCCGATGAAGAAATTGGTCGTGGGGCAGATTTGTTTGATGTCAAAAAATTTGGTGCAGATTGGGCGTATACCATGGATGGAAGTCAAATTGGTGAACTAGAATTTGAAAATTTTAATGCTGCTGGAGCAAAAATTACGATCAAAGGAAAAAGTGTTCATCCAGGGTATGCAAAAGGAAAAATGATAAACTCTATGTTGATAGCTAACGATTTTATCAATCAACTTCCAAAAAACGAAACTCCAGAAACGACAAAAGATTACGAAGGTTTTTTTCATGTTCATCATTTAAAAGGTAGTATTGAAGAAACCAATTTAGAATTAATTATTCGCGATCATGACCATTTAAAATTCCAAGAAAGAAAAGAGTTAATTGTTTCAATTACAAAAAAAATAAACGAAAAATTTGCCAAGCAATTTGGCGAAGATATTGTTGTTGCAGATATTAAAGATCAATATTACAACATGAAAGAAAAGGTGGAGCCTGTCATGTTTATTGTAGATCTTGCCGAAAAAGCCATGAAAGACTTGGGCATTGAGCCTTTAATTAAACCCATTCGTGGTGGAACTGATGGGTGTCGTTTGTCGTATATGGGACTACCTTGTCCAAATATTTTTGCTGGCGGACACAATTTTCATGGAAAATACGAATATGTTCCGGTAGAAAGTATGCAAAAAGCAATTGATGTCATTGTGAAGATAACAGAATTAACTGCTACAACTGATTTTTTAAAATTAATTAAAAATTAAATTTAAAAATTTAAAAATTTAAAAAAAAAAAACAAACCTCAAATTCGATATTTTTAATTTGAGGTTTTTTTGAAATAAATTATAAAACTATTTTTTTACTAAAGTTGCACTTAATTCTATTGAAATTGCTGAACGTTCCATTTTTAGTTTCCCAGACATTGTTTCAATAATAACAGTTCCTTCTGACAACTCAGATATTTTTCCGTGGATTCCGCTTTTAGTAATAATTTTGTCTCCAACTTTCAATGTGGAATTGAATGATTTTTCTTTTTTTGATTTTGTATATGCAGGCAAGATAAAAAATGTTATCATGACAACAAAAATTGATATTATTGGTAAATACTTTATCATAATTTTGGTTTTAAATTTATTACATCAAACCTCGTCCGGTTTTTTCTATTTTTTTATTCAATGTTAACTCTTTCACGATATTATCTAAAATTCCATTAATAAAAATGCTACTTTTAGGTGTGGAATATTCTTTAGCTATTTCTAGATATTCGTTAATTGAAACTTTTGTTGGAATCGAAGGAAACTTCAAAAACTCACAAATAGCCATTTTTAAAATAATGGTATCTATTTCTGCAATTCGCTCTGTATCCCAATTTGGAGTTTTGTCGGCATATTCTTTTTCAAATTCGGTTTCGTTTAAAACCGTTTTTCTAAATAATAAACTCACAAATTCTTTATCGTCACTATCCTTAAATAGTTTTGGAATAGTAAATTTTGTGTCATTTCCAGAAATTAAATCTCCTAATTGACGCTGAATTAGTGTATTTACTAACGGGATGTCATCAATCCAAGTCAATCTATTATCCTCAAAATATTCATAAAGTTTTTCATCTGGAACAATAATAAATTCAAAAACATATTCAATGAATTTTTTGTCTTCTTCAAAATTCGAAATTGGATTTGATAAATATTTTTGATAAACTAAACTTTTTTTGATTTGCTCTAAAATCAAAAAAATATAATCCTCATGAAGGTTCCATGTATCAATTTTTCGATCCTCGATGGACGAATTTAATTTTTCATTTTGGGCAAAAAAATTAAGAACTTGATTGTTAACAAACTTTAGATTTGGATTTTTTTCTTCTTGGGTTGCCAAATGTTTTTGACTACTTTTTTCAAGAAAAATGGCTTCTTTTTTTCTAACCTCGGTCAATACACTAATCATAGTGAGATACAAATCTAAAATATTTTCGATACTGAAATATAGAAATTTTTCTTGTTTAGCTATATCTTCATTTCCATTTTGATGCATCGCATAGATGGATTGCATAACTTTTGCCCGAATATGTCGTCTGTTTACCACTTGAAAAGAACTTTTTTAATGATTGATAGCAAATTAATTATTTTGCAAAAGTACTACTAAAAACGTAAAAGAAAATTATTTTGCGTTTTCTTTTCTTCTTTCGTCAATTCTGTTTTGAGCAATCGTAAATGCCGCTTGATGTGTTGTGATATTATTTTTATCTGCGAAATCAAAAATTTCTAAAGTTGTATTATAAATGTTTTCGGTTTTTCGCATGATTTCTGCTCTGTCGTATTTAGCAATTTCTGCGTTAACATTAATGATTCCACCAGCATTTATTAAAAAATCTGGAGCATAAACAATGCCTCTTTCTTTCAAAATTTGACCATGACTATTTTCGTTTGCCAATTGATTATTTGCTGCACCAGCAATTATTTTGGCATTTATTTTATAAACTGTTTCATCGTTAATAGTTGCACCCAGAGCACATGGTGCATAAATATCTACATCTGCGGTATATAAATCTTCGTTGTTTTGAATTTTTGATCCATATTTCTTGCCTACTTCTTCCAAACGATTTTCGTTGATGTCTGAAATTGAAACAATCGCTCCTTCTTTTGTTAAATAATCAACTAAAGTTTCTCCAACATGACCAATTCCTTGAACTAAAACTTTTTTACCGTTGAGATTATCAGATCCGAATTTATATTTTGCAGCGGCTTTCATACCCATAAAAACTCCATATGCAGTAATTGGCGACGGATTTCCAGATCCACCACGACTTTCGGAAATTCCTGCAACAAATGGAGTAACATCTCGAACAATATCCATGTCGCTTGTTTCCATACCAACATCTTCGGCAGTGATGTATCTACCCGAAAGGGAATGTATAAATTCTCCAAATTTACGCATCATTTCTGGTGTTTTTTGTGTTTTTGCATCACCAATAATCACAGCTTTTCCTCCACCAAGATTCAAACCCGTTATAGCTGACTTGTAGGTCATACCTCTCGAAAGTCTCAAAACATCATTCAATGCTTCCCATTCGTTGGCATAATTCCACATTCTGGTTCCGCCAAGTGCTGGTCCCATAACCGAATTATGAATTCCGATTATTGCTTTTAAACCTGTATCTTTGTCATGGCAAAAAACAATTTGTTCATGATTATCGAATGAAAATTGCCCAAAAACTGGATTAGAATTCTGTATTTCTTTGAGAGTTGAAATATCTAAAGACATATTTTAGTTGTTTTGATGAATCAATAAATAATAACAGCAAATTTAGAATTATTATCAAAACAAAGCCTATTTTTGTGTAAAACTTTATGAAATTCTGATTTAAAATTCATTTCATTACATTATTAATAAATTTTATTGGAAATTATTATCAAATAACAAAAGATATTCTGCTAAAAAATGAAAGAATTACAATATATTAACAAATACTTTATCAAATATAAATCCAGATTTATATTTGGAATTGCAACTACAATCGTGGCTCAAATTTTTTCGATATATTCCTTGAAAATTATTTCAGAATCATTCAATGAAATTCAAAAATTTGACAAATTATCTGCAATTCAAAAAGCAAATTCATTGATTGTAGAATCCTTTAGAAATCAATTAATCGAAAATATACTTTGGGTAATTGCCACAACAATTGTCGCAGGCATTTTTACGTTCGTGATGCGCCAAGCCTTGGTTGTGATGTCCAGACATATTGAATTCGACATTAAAAATGAAGTTTTTAAACAATATGAAAATCTTTCTCAAAGTTTCTACAAACAACATCGAACAGGCGATTTAATGAATCGAATTTCCGAAGATGTTGGAAAAGTTAGAATGTATGCTGGACCAGCAGTAATGTACACCATTAATACGTTCATAACATTTACTTTAGTCATATATAACATGTATGGCGCTTCTAAAATTTTGACATTATATTCGTTATTACCATTGCCTATCCTTTCGTTTTTTATATTTAAAATTAGTCAAGAAATCAACAAACGAAGTACTATTTTTCAGCGCTATTTATCTAAAGTTTCGAGTTTTACTCAAGAAATTTTTTCGGGAATTCGGGTAATTAAAGCCTATTCGTTAGAAGAAAAATACCAAGCAGAAATGATGGATTTATCAAACGAAAGTAAAACCAAAAGTTTGGATTTAGCTCGTATTAATTCGCTTTTTGGTCCCTTGATGCTTGCCCTAATTGGCGTCAGCAATTTAGTTGTGATTTATTTTGGTGGCATGATGTTCATGAATGGTATTATTACAGAAATTGGAACTGTTGTACTTTTTATATTGTTCATCAACAAATTAACTTGGCCTGTTGCTTCTTTGGGCTGGGTTTCGTCCATGGTTCAAGAAGCAGAAGCCTCTCAAAAAAGGATTAATGAATTTTTAGAAATTATTCCGAATATTCAAAATACAAATTCAGAAAAATCAATAATTCATGGCGAAATAGAATTCAAAAATGTGAGTTTTGTGTATGAAGATACAAATATAAAAGCATTAGAAAATGTGTCTTTTACAATCAAAAAGGGAGAAACGTTAGCTATTTTAGGAAAAACTGGTTCTGGAAAATCGAGCATTTTATCATTGATTAGTCGCATGTATGATGTATCAGATGGTACTATATATGTGGACGGTAAACCAATTGCGAAACAAAATCTTTATGATTTGAGAGATTCTATTGGGATTGTGCCACAAGATGCCTTTTTGTTTAGTGATTCTATAAAAAACAACATAAAATTCGGAAAAGAAAACGCAAGTGATGATGAAGTTATCGATGCAGCAAAAAAATCTTTAGTTCACGACAATATTATAGGTTTCAAAAACAAATACGAAACTATTTTAGGCGAAAGAGGCATCACACTATCGGGAGGACAAAAGCAACGCGTTTCGATTGCTCGAGCCATAATCAAAGATCCACAGATTTTGTTACTAGATGATTGTTTATCAGCTGTCGATACTGAAACAGAAGAATTAATTTTGAACAATTTACTCGAAATTTGTGTCGATAAAACTACAATTATAGTATCACACAGAGTTTCTTCTGCAAAAAATGCCGATAAAATAATTATTCTCGAAGAGGGTAAAATTCTTCAGGAAGGTTCTCATTCTCAATTACTAAACCAAGAAGGCTACTACAAAGAATTGTATTTAAAACAACTTTCTGAAAAAGAAATCGCATAAGTCTTGTTTTGTAACTAAAAAATACTCATTTTTGATTAAACAAATACAACCAGAAAAAGAACATGAGAGAAAATGATTTATTAGAAAAAGAGGAAATTTTTTCTAAAGTATTGAGAGCAGGACGAAGAACTTATTTTTTTGATGTTCGCGCTACAAAAGCCGATGATTACTATGTAACGATTACCGAAAGCAAAAAATTTACACAAGAAGATGGATCATTTCATTTCAAAAAACATAAAATCTATTTATATAAAGAAGATTTTAAAGAATTTACTGAAATTTTAGACGAAATGACTCAATATGTACTAAATCACAAAGGAGAAGAAGTGATTTCTGAACGTCATCAAAGAGATTTTAAAAAAGAATTTTCGTCAGAAAATGTTCCTGAAAACACCTCGTCAGAAAAAAGTTTTACTGACCTTGAGTTCGAAGATATTTAGTATCTTAATAGCTCTACATATAACATTTTAGATAAACGAAAGTTAAAAGCCTGAAATAGAAAATGTTTCGGGTTTTTTATTGTAATTTTATACTATATGAAACAAAACAACAAATTTTTCGATTTTTTTTATTCTAAATTGCTTTCAGAAAAAACAAAACACAATAGCGAGAAAACAATTGTTAGTATCGCAATAATTAGTTTTTTGTTGCATCTCCTCATCATTGGTTTAGTTGATTTCAATTTTATAAAATTCAACGATCATTCTACTTTGTTGAGTAATCCAATTGCTGCTATTTACACTCCTTTTTCTTTTATTTTGATTTATGAAGTATATCTTTTAGTCTACTATTTACCGAAGTCTACCACCATTTATATCGGAAAGCAATACGAAATCATTACATTAATAATTATTCGACGGATTTTCAAAGATTTATCGAAATTAGAATTTACCGAAAACTGGTTCAATTCGAAAGTAAACCTCAATTTTAGTATTGATTTATTAGCAACAATAATCTTGTTTTATTTGATTTATTTGTTTTACAAATTAAACAAAACCAATGAAACAAATCAAATGAAAATTCAAAAGACTGTTTCGGTGACGAATTTCATAAATTTAAAAAGTCTATTTGCGATGATTTTAATTCCAGTATTTTTGATAATGTCTGTCTATAGTCTAGCGCATTGGATTTACGAAAGTTTTTTTTCAATAAGTGAATTAGTAAAAAAAATAAAAGATATTAATACCATATTTTTCGATGAATTTTTCACAGTATTAATATTAGTAGAAGTACTAATATTATTATTTTCGTTTTTCTTGAGTGATAAATTTAGCAAGGTTATTCGAAATTCTGGTTTTATAATTTCAACAATTCTCATAAAAGTTTCGTTTGGAACGGAGGGAATTTTAAATACACTGTTAATTTTGGTTGCCGTATTATTTGGAGTAATTATTTTAGCAATCCATAATAAATATGAAACAGAAGAAGCCGTAATTGTTAATAAATTTGAATTATGAAAAATATATTTCTAACATTAATTTTCATCACCATTACAACAAACTATGGATTTTCGCAAGAAAAATATCGAATTGGAATTGGTTTTTATAGCATTTGCTGCGGAACACCAGACGGTAAACCTATTTTTGATTATATTAATATATTTAAAAAAGCAAATAAAATCAAGACAATTGAAGCAACTTTAGTTTCAGGTTTAGGAAAAGAAGGAGAACACAAATATTTATTTTCATTGAAAGAACTATCTAAATCGCAACGCTCAAAATTTATTTCAAAAATTAAATTAATCTGCGCTGATTTCGAGAAAAAAAGAAATACAAGTCAAGATGGTGGAATGAATTTCTTTGAAATAGATTCAAATAAAACCGAAAAAGAAACCATAATTCAAAATTCAGAAATCATTAAATTTTAAAATATTAAGTTCAAAAAAAATGAAGTTATACATGATTATGCTAGGTTGCCGACCAAAAGGAAGATTTACAGAGCAACATGATATCTTTTTTGGGATTGGAAATTCATTAAAAGATTTGATTCCAGAAATGAAAGCCTTTTGGCCCGAAGCCAAAGGACAAATTCATGTTGATGTGTGGCGAGAGGTAACCTCGGTAGATAATTACTCTATTGAAGTTGTTCCAAAATCAGAAAATTTAAAATCTGAAAATCAACTATTTTTCATCAATCTTGGGGGCTACAAAGAAGGCGAATTTGAGGAATTTCATTACAAAATACTTTCGGTTGCAAAAACAGTTGGCGAAGCGACTAAAAAATCTAAAGAAACGAGTTTCTACAAACATTGTGGTTTCAAAGGAGCAACATCGCACATTGATGACAAATTTGGTATTGATGTCGATGATATTTACAACGTTAGAGAAATTTTGGAATTAGACCTAAAGGAAAAATTTGAATTAAAAATCACGAAATCAGATTCTGAACTTGCAGAAGATAAATTACACATTGGTTATTTGAAAATAGAGAAAATAGTGTAAATAAAATTTCGATTGCCATTTCCTGAAGATAATAAACTTACCTTGCCACAAATCTTGTGAAATTTAGGTTTTAAATGTTCTTATGGAAAATAGTTTTGAAACCTTGATATCAAGTTACATCGAAAATAAAGTTGGGATTTCTGAACATTTTTTGAGCGATGAATTAGCAAATCATCTCAAAGAGAATTTACTTATTCTAAACGACAATAATCAACTTTTGGCTGCAGGAACAGGCAACGACAACAAACTCATTCATAACGCCAAAGTTCGCAGTGACGCTATTTATTGGTTAGATAAAAAGCACAATAACATTCATGAAAATGCTTTTTTTGAACAAATCGAGGACTTTATTTTGTACTTAAATCAAAGTTGCTTTGCAGGAATCACGGGCTATGAATTTCATTATTCGTTGTACGAAAAAGGAAGTTTCTACAAAAAACATCTCGATCAATTTCAAGATAATTCCAGCAGGCAATTTTCTATGATTAGTTACCTCAACAGCAATTGGCAAACCGAAGATGGCGGCGAATTACTCATTCATCAAACGAATAACAACCAAGCCATTGCACCCACGCAAGGCAAAACGGTATTCTTTAAAAGCAATGAGTTGGTGCACGAAGTTTTGGAAACGAATGAAAGACGAATGAGTGTTACTGGATGGTTGAAGAGGGGCTGATGCTTTTCAAACTAATATTTTTTCCTAACATAATTAATCCATCTCTATTGTCTTTGAGAATAGATGCAATTAAAAAATCTTGTTTATACATATTGTCAATTTCATCATTGTATTTTTCTTTCATTTGGTTAATTATTGAATGACTTTCTTCACCATTAAAAAATTGTATTAAGCCATAATTTGCACAATTAATAAATGGTTTTGGAAATGTACTCCATATTGCAACAATGTCTTTATAACCAATAAAACAATGACAACCATTTTCAATAAGATTAGCTCCCAGTTCGATACCACTATTACATGAAAAAGTATAAAAAAATGAATTTTTAAAATTTGAACTATTTGTTGAAGATACATAAGGAATTTTTGCTGATTTAACTAAACAGTTATTTCCACCATGTGAATATGCTCCAAATATAAATGAAGAAACATCTTTTGTAACAATTTCAATTGCTAAATCATTTAATTTATTACTATTTAAAAAAGTAGGCTGAATATTTATTTGAGCAAAAAATAAATCTAAATTTTCTTTACAGCATTGAAAAAATAAACCTAATTTACTATCAAGTTCATCAAAAGCCAAAATTGTTTTAGCCATTTAAATTCTCTTTATTTCTTAATAATAAATCAATAGTCAGTGAGTTTAATTTTCTTGAAAAATCTTTTCCTGTCTCTGTTTGTAATCTGATTTCTTTCAAAATATCATTCAGAGAATATTGTTTTCCATTTGAAGTAATATAAACAGGTTTATCTTTATCTTCATCTTTTTGAATAATCC
>JAYWEG010000189.1:0-3934 GCA_043779445.1 Bacteroidota bacterium | reverse complement strand
TGGCAAAAAAAAAACGACCAGCGGAAGTTTTTTTTGTGACTTAGAAAAAACTATTTTCGGAGCAAAGATTTGGAATGATGGCGAGATTGGCTTCCACTGACTGCGTTCTGAATGTCAATTAAACGATTTCTAGAACATTCTCGATTGTTTTATAAATTTTATCGAGTTGATTTTTAGTGATAATATATGGCGGAAGAATATAGACAGTACTTCCAACTGGTCTCAGAATCACGCCGTTTTCGATAAAAAAATTATACATTTTGTTGCGCAAGGTTCCATAATAACTTTCTTGGTTTTCGGTTTGGATTTCAAGCGCAAAAATCACTCCAAGAATTCTAGTGGTTTTTACTTTCGAATGATTTTTAATCCGTTTTTCGAACTCTACATGACTTTGATTTACCCTGACAATATTGGCTTGCATTTCTGGAGTTTGCAATAAATCGATACTGGCTAGTGCAGCTGCGCAACCTGTTGGATTGGCAGTAAAAGTATGTCCGTGGAACAAGGCTTTATTGACATCATCATCATAGAAACCATCGAAAATTTCTTGACAGAAAGTGGTAATTGCCATTGGTATTGTGCCGCCAGTCAAAGCTTTTGACAAACACATCATATCGGGTTTGTTGACCAAATAATCGGTTGCGAAAGTTTTTCCTGTTTTTCCAAAACCAGTCATTACTTCATCGGCAATGGTAAAAACGTTGTTTTGATTGCAAAGGGCTATCATTTTGTCTAAAACTTCGGGCTCGTACATAATCATTCCTGCTGCTCCTAAAACCAAGGGTTCAAAAATAAAAGCAGCAAATTCATTGGTTTCAACCAATTTTTTTAATTTATGTAACGATTTTTCTTCGTTGCCTTTTGTAGGAATTGGAATGCGAATTACTTCTAAAAGCGAACTTTTGAAAGCCTCGGTATAAAAAGTAATGCCGCTTGCTGCCATTGCTCCAAAAGTATCGCCATGAAATGCATCTTCAAAGGCAATAATTTTAGTTCGCTTGTCGCCTTTGTTATAAAAATATTGTAAAGCTCCTTTCATGGCAACCTCAACAGCCGTCGAACCATTATCTGAATAAAATAGTTTCTTTTGGTTAGAGGGTAGCATTTCCATGAGTTTTTCGGACAATAAAACCGCTTTATCGTGCGTAAAACCGCCAAAAAGAACATGTTCTAAAGTTGTCAATTGTTTGTAAATCGCATCTGCAATAACCACATTAGAATGACCAAAAGGATTGACCCACCAACTTGCAATTCCGTCGATGTATTCTTTGCCATTTTCGTCCCAAAGCAAGGCGTCTTTTCCTTTTACAATTGCAGGATGAGGTTTTGCAGTTTTGTGTTGTGTGTACGGATGCCAGTTATATATTTGGTCTCTTTCGGAAAGATTCATTTTTTAATTAATTTATTTCACAAAGATACACAGAGAAGACACAAAGTTTCACAAAGAATTTTACAATTCTTGAAGATTTTCTTGGAACAAATCAGCATATTCAGCCACCACATTTTTGTCAAAATAGGGTTCTTGTTTAATTCTTCCAATGAAATTCACTTTAGTTTTTGATAAAATAATTGATTCTGTGGCTTTATTTTCATCTCCAGAAAAAATGATTCCTGCAATATTGATTTTGCGAGATTTTAAGGCTTCGATGGTCAATAATGTGTGATTAATACTGCCCAAATAATGTCGAGAAACCACAATTACTTTGTAATCAGATCGAATTAAATCAATGACACAATCGTTATTATTTAATGGTACGAATAATCCTCCAGCGCCTTCAATAACCAAATGATTTTCGGTTTTTGGCTCCATGATATTCTTTAAATCAATTACTATGTTATCGATTTCGGCAGCATAATGAGGACTTGCAGGGGTACTAAGTTGATAAGCGTTTTCAAAGATATGAGATTTATCATTTGAAATAAATGACTTTACTTTGTGCGAATCCGAATTCTCCAAATCACCCGCTTGAATCGGTTTCCAATAATCAGCTTGTAATGCTTCGACAACAATAGCTGAGGCTATTGTTTTGCCTATGTCGGTAGAGATTCCTGTTATAAATAGTTTCATTAATTAAATTCTAGTTTACAATTGTTACATCTATATTTATATTTTGCATGGAATGGAATTAAAAATAAAAAAATCGAAATAACAAATGAAAAAAATGATTTTACATCTTTTATAGATGCGTACATTTCAATTTGTTTTTCGTTACATTTTTTACACTTAATTAACTGGTTATTATCATCAATCGAAAATTGACTAATTTCTGCTAATAATTTCTCTGCCTTTTGACAATCTTCGTTTTTAACAAAAAGTTTCACTCCACCAATTGCATTACTGTATTGAGGATTTAAATCTATAGTATTGTTATCCCAGATATAAACTTTAATTCCTTCGGATTCAAGTTTTCCTTTATGAATCATTGCCTCATAGGTATACTGAAAACGACCAACTAATTTGAAATTTTCTTTCATAGCAATTAAAATACAAAATTAATAAGCAAAATCAATACTTCAGAAATATTTTCTTTAGAATCATAACTATGCAAGCAAATCCGCAATCTTTCTTGACCTTCTGGAACTGTAGGCGATAAAATTGCTTTGACGTTAAAACCTTTTTCCTGCAGAATTTTAGCGATTTGTTTTATTTTTTCATTTCCTGGAATAATTGCGGATTGAATTGCTGATTTACTTCGAACAAAAAGTGGTTTCAAACCCAACAAGTTTTTCTGCTGATTGAAATGCACGATGTTTTCTCGCAATTTTTCGACTTCGGTTTTATCTTTCGCTAAATGCTTATAAGCAATAAGAATCGTAGCAACAGCATGTGGCGAAAGTCCGGTGGTATAAATAAAACTTCGGGCAAAATTAACTAAATAATCCTTCAATTCTTGGTTACCAAGAATTGCTGCACCATGGCAACCCAAACCTTTGCCAAAAGTCATTATTCGGGCAAAAATTTTATTTTGATATTGATATTCCTGAACTAATCCTTGACCGTTTTCTCCAAAAACTCCCAAAGCATGAGCCTCATCAATTACTAAAAGACAGTTGTATTTTTCATTAACTCGAATCAATTCTTTGAGATTTGGGCAATCACCATCCATAGAAAAAACAGATTCGGTAACTAAATATATTTCAAAATCAATAGCATCTCGACTTCGCTCGATGTAACACAACCTTTCAATCAACTTTTCTAAATCCACAAAATCATTATGATTGAATTTATAGGATTTAGCATTCGACATCAAAATTCCATCTCGAATAGAGGCATGACAAAGTTCATCAAACAAAATTATATCGTTGCGTTGAGGAACAGATCCAAAAAAACCAACATTGGCATCGTAACCCGAATTAAAAATCAAAGCCGTTTCGGATTGATGAAACTCAGCAATAAAATGCTCAGTTTCTTGATACAACTCGTGATTTCCAGAAATTAACCTAGAACCAGTTGCTCCATTTATTTTTAGGTTTTTATTTAATAAACATTGATGAGTTTCTTCAAAAATAATTTCTGATTTGGAAAATCCAAGATAATCATTGGATGAAAAATCTATTAAATCGTTAAAAACAGGCAACTCTCGAAACGATTGATTTTGTTTTCGAGCATCGAGTTTTGTTAGAAGATTTTTCGGAAAATTCATTTTACAAAACTATGAATTTGGTTGATTTTAATAAAATAAAAACAGACGAATCCCTTTTTATTTTATTAAAATCTCATTATGTAAATTAAATACATTTAAAACTTCATCAAAAGATTTAGAAATTTTTTGATGTCTCTCCAAAGTTTTATAAAATCCTTTAAAATTATTGAAATGACTAATGTATGACTCATGTAAGTCATCTTCGTTTCTAATAATGAAATAACCATTTTTATTTGAACCTATTTTAATCGATTTTTTTAGAGGTTTTACTATCCAATTTTTTATGTTTT
>JAYWEG010000188.1:0-9758 GCA_043779445.1 Bacteroidota bacterium | reverse complement strand
CCAAATTTGTGAACGAAAAAATTAAGAATTTAGAGGCAACCCAATTAAATTTTACAAATCAATGTGTTAATTTAGCATTCAAAAATAAAGCGGGTCATAATCGATCCATGGTTTCGACCAATTCCTGCATCGAGTGGATTGGCAACAAACAAAAATACCAACTTATTTTGTGGCGAGACATGACCGAAAAATTTAAAACTACTGATTTTTCTGTTCGGTATTTAATTGGAAATGAAGTTTTTAATTATGTGTCATCGAATGGAAAATTTAAAAGTGGCGAGTTGTTAACCGACAAAGAATCAGAAATTATCAAAGCCTACAAAACCGGATTGTCAACAAAAGAAATTGCCGATGTGCTCAATTTGAGTCCATTTACAGTCGATAATCACAAGAAAAATTTGTTATCTAAATTGAATACCAATTCTATGGATAATGTTTTAGAAATTCTAAATTTTATCGGTTTTGAACAATTTTAAGAAGAATCTACATCTCATCATTTCAATACTAATAGTTATTCCGGCGGCATTTGTTTATGGTTTTCGACCTAATTTGGTATTAAATGTTGCTGTAAACACAATTGATGAACAGAATATCCTCAAAGCCATCATGGGAATGTATTTGGCTTTTGCTTCGCTTTGGATTTCAGGAATAATCAATCTAAAATTTTGGAAAACAGCTACCATTAGTAACATGCTTTTTATGTTAGGTCTTGGTTTTGGACGAATAATTTCTATTATTTCAGATGGAACTCCGTCAACAATTTTTGTGCTTGGAATAATTGGTGAACTGGTTTTGGGAATTTATGCTTTAATTCAATTAAAATCTATCAGAAAATGAACAATCCTTTAAAAAATTCAATAATCATCAACGATATACATCATAATTTAGTAGGCATTGAAGAATTAGCTTGGAAAAAATTACTAAACGGTTCCATAAAGAAAAAAAATGGTTTTCGCACGATGTGTGTAGGAACCATCAACGAAAATTCCGAGGCATCGATTAGAATGGTCATCAACAGAAAAGTAGACGAGTCTAAAAAAACAATTTATTTTCACACGGATAATCGTTCTCGAAAATTTCAAGATTTAGATCGAGACAATCGCCTTTCTTTATTGTTTTATGACGCCCGACAAAGAATACAAATCATGGTCAAAGCCCACACCATTTTTCATACAAATGATTCATTAGCAATTGATAGATGGAAAGCCACAAGTCCACAAGCTCGTTTGGGTTACATGACTATTGACGCACCAAATACAAAATCAGATGCGCCAACATTGGGTTATGATACTAAATATTCAGAAATTAAACCAAACGAAATAGAAAGCGATCCTTATCAAAAAAACTTTACAGTAATTGCTTGCCAAGTTTATGAACTAGAATTTCTGTACTTAGATTTTCTTGGCAATCGTAAAGCTAATTTTTATTATGAAAACGGAGTTTTAAGTACTAGTTTTTGGGCTGTTCCTTAATTTGGTTTACTCTTTTAATTAGCGTTTATCAAATGTTGCTTTGTAAAGTGTCTCGCCGTTTTTATTAAAATACACTTTGCGATTGGGTTTATCTTGAAATTCAAAATTTCCATTTATTGTAAATTTCAATTCAGTACAAAGCCGTCCAGTTTCAAAAGTATACGTTTTTTTATACAACGAATCCTTTTTGACAACCTCCATTTCAGTGTCATAATCCCAAGAAAAAGGCTTGTCGTTGCCACGAATTCCAACGTTTTTGATGTCTTTCATTCCTGAAACATCAAGAAATAGAGTTATAGTATGTTTTTTTGTTTTTTGAACGCAACTTGTTAATAGTAATATAGTTGCTAATGAATATAAGATGTAATTTTTCATGATTATGTATTGTTTTAGAAGTTTTCGGTAAGTGTTTTTATTTAGTTTCGGCTCGATGACGTTTACTCCCGATTTTTATCGAGATTTGGAAATGGTTATTGATAGGAAATAATCTACTCCAAATCTTCCAGATCCAAGAATCATATAGAAAATACCAATCCAAAGAAATCCCATTGCAGGGAGGCAATTCCACATTCCATTATGGATCTGCTGCATAAAAATCGCAACAAGCATGGTACACATGATTAGAAATCCAGCTATTCTAGTCTGAATTCCGAGAACTAGCAAAATTCCTCCAACTGCTTCTGCAAATGCGCCCATCCATGCAAAAAATACAGGTGCAAGAGCAAATATTCCTCCATAGTTGGCAATATCTTGCGGAAACCAAAAGGCGACCTCGAATAATCCTAAACCATTATCAGGATTGGACCATGGTAGTCCGAATTTATCGGCACCAAAACTCGATGCTAACAGATATCCGCAAACGATTCGTGGAATTAATATTAAGAAATCTTGCCACCAAAATGGCATTAAAATTGGCTTGGTAATTTGTTGTAATAGTTTCATTTTTTTAAGTATTAAGATTTTTAGAATTAAGTATTAAGAATTGAAATTGAAATTGATTTTGTTATTGAAAAACATTCTCAATATTTCCGTTTCCAGATCTGTTAGTTTCGGTTATTATTTTTGCGTTTACTTTTGCGTTTCCGTTGCCTCGACAAGTTATTTTTGCGGTTTTAGTAATAAGTTTTGTAGCATTCAAATTTCCATTTCCTCTGCAAATAACTTCTAGATTATCTACAATTCCGAACAAAGTTGTACTTCCGTTTACCGGATTTACTGATTTGAAATTTTTGCTGTTAATATTTGTTACAACTAATCCTGAATTGCCATTATTACTAACTTCGGCAAGAAATGGCATTGTGATTTTGACATTGATTTTAGTATTTTCGATGTACATTTTGTTATTTCGATTTCCTTTTAGAGCAATAGTTAATTGTTTTTCATCTGTATTTTCAATTAATGTCAAAAGATTTACCAAATTGTCATCGATTGTGATAGAAATGCTGTATGGTTTTCCGACTTCGATTTCGAGTTTTCCATCTAAATCATCAAAATTCACTTTGTTGAAATTGCTGTAATCATAAGTTTTTGTAACTGTTTTGCCAGATCCTCGAAGTTGTGCAAATGTTGTGCTACTTGAAATTAAAATTGCGAACAATAAGATTAAATTTTTCATAATAAGATTTTTTAAATTGAAATTGTTATTGATTTTTTATTTTTGATATTGCATTCCCAAATTCAAATCGCCTGTTACTTTTAAATCTACTGATGCATAATCGTTTGATTTATTTTCGATAACAATTGCAGTATTTTTTGCCACTTTTGTTGTTATAACTTCATTTATTTTGACAATTTGTCTAGAATAACTACCACCATTAATTGGTGCAAAATAAATTTCGATGTCGTGATTAGAAACATTTTTTAGAGTTACTTTAAATTTTCCGTGCTCGTTTTTGCCTAAATAAAAACTGTCATCGGGTTTGATTGATGTGTTGGAGTTCAACGAGCTAAAAACGCTACAAGATGATGTAATTAGTACTATTAAAAATACTGTGACAATTGTTTTCATTTTAATTATATTTAAGTGTGTTGACATTGTTATCGATTAACAACATTGCAAAGATGCGATGCGAAAATCAATTGCAGGTTGCAAATCATAATTTGAGACATTATAAATTGGTCTCAAATAAAAAACCCATGTAAACGCCAATCAATACAAAGAGTTTTTTGTAAAGGCTCAAATTAAATTTATAATTTTTACCACTTTTAAAAAATTAAATTTAATTATTTATTATTTAGTACTTAGATTTTTTTTTAATTAATATCCATAAAATGTAAATTTTTAAAATTTCATAAATATTCTAAAAAAAATTTTAACATATTAATTTCAATAAGTTTTTAATAAATTGCTATTTCAAAATTTTAAATTATTTCTATAAAAAAAAGTTGACAAATTTCTCTGTCAACTTTAATTTATTTATAGATTAATTAGCTTTATTTCCAACCGCCACCCAAATTTCTGTAAACAGCAATCATGGCATTCAATTGTTCCTTTTTGGTATCGACCAATTCTAGTTTGGCTTCAAGTGCATCTCGTTGTGTCATTAAAACCTCAAAATAATCTACTCGTGCCGATTTGAAGAGGTCATTTGATGCATCAATAGATTTTTGTAAAGCGTTAACCCGTTGCAATTTCAAATTGAAATTTTTGTCTAAATTACTAACTCTCGAAATTTGGTTAGAAACTTCTAAATAAGCGTTCAAAACTGTTCGTTCGTAATTATACAATGCTTGAATTTGTCGAGAATTAGCACTCAAAAATTCGGCTTTAATGGCATTTCGGTTAATTAATGGTGCTGCAATATCTCCTATTAAATTATACAACATCGATTCTGGGAAAGTAGTCAGATACGATGGTTTAAAAGCATTTAGACCAATGGCTGCCGAAATATCTAACGAAGGATAAAATTCTGCTCGTGCCACTTTTATATCGAGTTTTGCTGCTACAAGTTGTTGTTCGGCTTGCTTGATGTCTGGACGATTATCTAACATTTGCGAAGGAATTCCAGCATTTACAAAATTAGGAATCAAAGTCAAAAAATTGGTTTTATCCCGAATGATTTCTTGCGGATAACGTGCTAACAGAAAATTAATTCGGTTTTCAGTTTCTCTGATCATTTGCAAAATTTCGAATTCTTTGCTTTTAGAATCAAATACTTCGGCTTGAAATTTTTGAACACCAAGTTCGGTTGCCTTGGCAGCTTCTTTTTGAATTTTAACAATTTCTAAAGCACTCGATTGCAACTCAATATTTTGTTTTACAATTTCGAGTTGATTGTCCAACGCTAATAATTCGTAATACGAACTGGCAACTTCAGCAATTAAATTTGTGACAACAAAGTTTTTCCCTTCAACTGTTGCAAGATATCGACTGATTGCTGCTTTTTTGGAATTTCGTAGTTTTTTCCAAATATCAACTTCCCAATGGGCAACGGCTGCTACTTTATAATCTTGCAAATTTTCGGGAACTAAATTTCCTGGCGTAATTTCTGCCGATGCATCTCCTGCTCCCTGACTTGTGAATGTTCCAACTTTTTCTATGCCTGCACCTGCTCGTAAGCCAACAGATGGCAATAATGCTCCTTTTCGCATGCGGATATCGTTTTTAGCGATTTCAATTTCCTGCAAGGTGATTAACAATTCTTGATTGTTTTGTAACGCCACATCAATCAGGTTAACCAAATTTTTATCTTTGAAAAAAGTTTTCCATTTGATGTTCGATGAATTAATTGTGTCTTTAGTTTTATCAAACGATTGTGGAACTGCTTTTTTATCTGATAATGTTGCAATTTTTGGAACTCCACAACTTGAAATCGCAAGGCAAAGACCTAATGCAAATACTATTTTTGTTATTATTTTACTATTCATCATAAGGTTGATTATCAATTTCTTCACTTAATGGATTTTCTTCTTGTTTTTTCATCATTTTTATTTTTTCGGCAATGCTACCAAAAACATAATACAAGCCTGGAATTAATAAAACTCCAATGACTGTTCCCAAAAGCATTCCTCCAAGAGCAGCTGTACCAATCGTTCTATTACCAATTTTTCCAGGTCCAGTGGCTAATGCTAATGGAATTAAACCTGCAATAAATGCAAATGAGGTCATTAATATTGGTCTAAATCTCACTTTTGCACCTTCAATCGCTGATTTTAATACTGTAGCTCCTTTTTCGTGTTCTTGTACAGCAAACTCTACTATCAAAACGGCATTTTTACCCAATAATCCAATCAACATGACAAAGGCTACTTGTGCATAAATATTATTTTCTAATCCGCAAAGCGCTAACAACAAAAACGAACCAAATAGTCCTGCTGGAAGTGACAATATTACTGCAAATGGCAATACAAAACTTTCGTATTGTGCTGCTAATACCAAATAAACAAACAACAAACAAATTAAGAAAATGTAAATTGCTTCGTTACCTCGACCTACTTCGTCTTTAGAAATTCCTGCCCAATCGATTCCATAACCTCGTGGCAAGGTTTTTTCGGCAACTTCTTGAATGGCTTTTATGGTTTGTCCACTACTAAAACCCGCTCCCGATTGCCCGCTTATTTCGGAAGCATTAAACATATTATGTCTAGTAATTTCTGACAATCCGTAAACTTTCTCCATATGCATAAATGCTGAAAAAGGTACCATTTCATCACGATTGTTTTTGACATACAATTTCATAATATCTTCTGGCAAAGCACGATATTCGGGCGATGTTTGCACAATTACTTTGTATTGTCTGTCGTATTTAATAAAACTAATTTCGTAATTAGAACCTACCAAAGTCGAAAGTGTATTCATTGCATTGTCGATTGTTACGCCTTTTTGCTGGGCAATATCATTGTCCACTCGCATCATGTATTGCGGGAAACTAGCGCTAAAAAAACTAAAAGCTCCAGAAATTTCTGGTCTTTTATTAAGTTCTTTTACAAAATCATTATTTACCTGTTCCATTTTTTTGAAATTATTAGAACCAGTTTTATCCAAAAACCGCAACTCAAATCCTCCTGCAGCACCATAACCAGGAACGGCTGGCGGTTGAAAAAATTCTAAAGTGGCACCTGTCAAATCTTTTGATTTTTCTTCGAGTTCGGTCATAATTTCTTTTAACGAACGATCTCTATCTTCCCAACTTTTCAGGTTTACCAGACAAGTTCCAGAATTCGCTCCTGTACCCTCGGTCAAAATTTCAAATCCAGCCAATGATGAAACCGATTTTACGCCATCAATTCCTTCGGCAATTTTTTGAAGTTTGGTTGCAATATCATTCGTTCTTTCTAACGACGAACCTGGTGGCGTTTGAATAATCGCATAGAACATTCCTTGATCTTCATTCGGTATAAATCCAGACGGAAGACTGTTATTTACAAAAAATATTCCTGCACAAAATCCTATAAACATTGCAAAAGTCAATGTGCGCTTGTTTACAATTTTCTTTAAAACATTGGTATATTTTCCAGTTAATTTTTCGAAAGCCACATTAAAACCATCTAAAAATCTGTTTAAAGGTGTTTTCTTTCTTGGTTTACCATGATTGTTTTTTAGCATCATGGCACACAATGCGGGTGTCAAAGTTAAGGCAACAACTCCAGAAAGTATAATTCCTGTTGCCATTGTGATAGAAAACTGACGATAAAAAATCCCAACTGGACCCGACATAAATGCTACAGGAATAAAAACTGCAGCCATCAAAAACGTAATGGCGATAATGGCTCCAGAGATTTCGCTCATCGCTTTTTTAGTAGCTTTTATTGGCCCAAGATGATCTTCCTCCATTTTGGCGTGAACGGCCTCGATGACGACAATCGCATCATCAACAACAACACCAATTGCCAAAACCAAAGCAAAAAGGGTCACTAAATTGATTGAAATTCCAAAAATTTGCATGAATGCAAAAGTACCAATCAAGGAAACAGGCACCGCAATTGCTGGAATTATAGTGGAACGCCAGTCACCTAGAAATATAAAAACCACCAATCCAACCAAAATAAAGGCTTCCACCAAGGTGTGAATTACTTTTTCTATTGACGCATCCAAAAATTTAGAAGCATCGTAACTAATTTCGTAGTCAACTCCTTTAGGGAACGATTGTTTTTTTATTTCTTCAAGTTTGGCTTTTACTTCTTTAATCACTTGGCTGGCATTACTACCATAAGATTGTTTAACAGTTATTGCAGCAGAAGGTCGCCCGTTTAACGTCGAGTAAATATCATACATCGAACTGCCAAATTCTATATTGGCGACATCTTTCAATCGAAGAATTTCGCCATCAGCCGTCGATTTCAAAATGATATCACCGTATTGTTTTTCTGTTGTAAAACGACCTGAATATTTCAAAACATATTCGAACGATTGCGAACGTTTGCCAGAACTTTCTCCAGTTTTGCCTGGCGATGCTTCCAAACTTTGTTGGGATAATGCTTCCATAACCTCATCGGCAGAAATTTTATAAGCCAACATTCTATCTGGTTTCAACCAAATTCGCATAGCATAATCCCGATTTCCAACAATATCTGCTACTCCAACTCCATTTACCCGTTTTAAATCGGACAAAACATTAATATCTGTAAAATTGTATAAGAATTTTTGATCCATTGTTGGATCTTTACTGAAAATATTGATGTACATCAAATTATTAGATTCTTCACGAGTTATTTTTACTCCTTCTCTAATAACCAATGGTGGTAATTTATTAACAACCGAAGCTACACGATTTTGTACATTAATAGCGGCTTGATTCGGATCCGTTCCTAAATTGAAAATTATTTGTACAGATGCCTCTCCATCATTACCAGCATCAGAGGCTATGTATTTCATTCCAGGAACTCCATTGATGGCTCTTTCTAAAGGAATTACCACCGATTTAATCAATAATTCGTTGTTTGCACCTGGATACGATGCAGTTACATTTACTTTAGGTGGCGAGATCGAGGGCAATTGCGTAACGGGTAAACTGGTCATTGCCAAAATACCAAGTAAGACAATCATGAGCGATATCACTATCGACAAGACAGGTCTTTGTATAAATTTATTAAACATTTGTTTGTGATTTAATGATTATAATTACTCAGCGTGAAGTTTCAAATGTGACAAAACATCGGCTGGTTTTAGATAGTCGTATTTAATTTTATCATCGTCTTTTACTTTTTGAACGCCTTCTAATAAAATTTTATCAGATGTTTTAAGACCGCTTTTAACTACATACAAATCAGGTAATTCGCCTGTTATTGTAATTTCTCTAGATTTAACCACATTACTTTTATCGACAACAAAAACATATTTTTTATCTTGAATTTCATAAGTGGCTTTTTGAGGAATTATTAAGGCATTTTTCACAGGAACAGTCATTAGAACTTTGCCTGTTTCGCCGTTTTTCAATAGTTTATTCGGATTCGGAAAACTAGCTCTAAAAGCAACGTTACCCGTTTCGTTATCGAATTCACTTTCGATTAACTCCACTTTGCCTTTGTATTTAAATAATTCACCGTTAGCTAATTTTAGGTCCACAGCATTTGCTGCTCGATCTTTTACATTGGTTTCATATTCTAAATATTCGGGTTCCGATACATTAAAATAGGCAAACATTCTAACATTGTCAGAAAGTGAAGTTAACAATTCGCCTTCTTCGAGCAAACTGCCTAGTTTTTTTGGAATTCTGTCAATTGTTCCAGCAAAGGGCGCACGAATTTCTGTAAACGATAAATGCAATTTTGCCATGGCAACTTCCGATCGAGCCATGTCTAATTTGGCCTGCGCCAAGGCTTGTTCGTTTTTAGATATTACGTTTTTATCGACCAAAGTTTTGGCGTTCAATAACTCTATTTCGGCACCTTTTGCTTCGGCTTGTGCTTTCATTAATTCCGCTTCATACATTTTGGGCATGATTCGAAACAGAATTTGTCCGGCACTAACATATTGTCCTTCATCAACATAAATATTCTGAAGAAATCCTTTTTCTTGAGTTCGAATTTCGATGTTTCGAATAGATTTAATTTGCGAAACATATTCTTTAGTGAAAGAAGTGTCAATGACCATGGCATTGGTGACGGTATATTTGCCAGTTTCTTCTTTTTCTTCTTTTTTTCCATTGCAACTTGCCAGAAAAAATAAACCAATTAGACCAGAAAATAAAACAGTTGTTTTCATAAGTAAAAATAAAAATTATGCGAAAATTCGCTTAAACAAGAAATATTTGGGAAAATTATAAAATAAAAAAAATAAAAATTATGCTTTTTTAAGAAAATAATTAAGATATCAGATTCTCAGAACCCGATTAGAAATGTATATTG
>JAYWEG010000187.1:0-9788 GCA_043779445.1 Bacteroidota bacterium | reverse complement strand
AAAAATAATAATAATTTTATCAATTATCTTTTTTGCAAGTTGTAAAAAAGAAACAACTGATTTAGAAATTGAAAATGATATACTAACAGAAATCTTCCCTGTTTTAGTTGATTCAATTTGTTTGGATGCAAGAAAAGTAAATCCACCACCAAAAGCAGAATACAATTTTGATAAAAAAGGAAATTTAATTTTGGATACTATAAAATCTACAAAAAAGGAAATTACAGAATTTAAAAAATGGGAACAAGAAAATAAACGATTAGAAACAGATACTTCAAAAGTAATTATTGCTTTTGACCCATTTCTAAAAAAAATAACAGGAATAGAATTAGAGAAAATATTTAAAAATGAATTCAACGTAAAAGAAATTTTTAAAACAAAAGAAAAGGCAGAAAAAACTTTTAATTTTAATTTTGAAAATATTAGTCTAAATAAAAATTTTAAATTAAAAAAAATGTCCGAATTTCCTAAAACTAAAAAATTGTTATTATACGAAATGAAATATAATTTTGTTTTTTCTGGGATTTTAGAAATATCTAGACCAGAATTTGATAAAGAAAGAAAGTTTGGAGTTTTAGAAGCGAGTTTTAGTTATTGCGGAAAATGTGGACAAGGATTTTTGATTTATTTGAAAAAAGTAAGAAATAAATGGAAAATACAAAAAATAGAAAATACTTGGATATCATAAAAATAAGATCGCACAACAGCGGTTGGCGCAATTACTTTGCCTATTCGCTCTTGCAGGCTCGGATAGGGTTTTAGGCATACGAGCGTAACAAACTGACGAAGTAAACTCATAGGTTTGTTTTGTACTTGGAGGTTTCATGTTTTACTCAATGTTTTGTTTGTACTTTCCCCAAGCTTCAGCTAACCACGGAACGTTGACTGTTATTTTTCGGAAAAACTAAACTAAAAAAAAACAAATTTTCTTTGAGAGTTACCGAAATTTGGTAACTTTACAAAAAAATAAAAGTTATGGGACGAAATACATCAGTTTCTCTAGGTAATTATTTTGAAAGTTTTGTTGATAACAGAGTTTCAGAAGGTAGATTTAAAAATGCAAGTGAAGTAATTCGAGCAGGTTTACGTTTATTGGAAAGTGAAGAAAATAAAATTATTATTCTGAAAAACGCAATTAGAGAGGGAATCGAAAGTGGAATTGCTGAAAATTTTAATCCGAAAAAACATCTCGAATTATTAAAAGTAGAAAAAAGAAATGTCTAAATATTTTCTATCTAATAAAGCCGTTGATGATTTATCGAAAATATGGAATTATACTTATGAAGTTTGGTCAGAAAATCAAGCCGATAATTATTATTATGAATTACTACATGATTGCAAAAAATTATCAGAACATCAACGTTTTGGACGAAATTATATCGAAATTGATTCGGAAATTTACGGTTATAAATCAGGACAACATATCATATTTTATAGAACACTGAACGAAACTGAAATTGAAATCGTACGTTTTTTACATACTAGAATGGATATCAAAAATAGAATTGAAGAATAAACAACAGTGAAGGCGATTTGTTTCGTTTGTTGGTTATTGCAAGCTAGGGTGGCGCAATTACTTCGTCTGTTCGCACTTGCAGGCTTGGGTGGGGTTTTAAGCTCCCGATAGCTATCGGGATTAAAGTTGGTTTTGTACTTGGAAGTTCGGTTTTAAATCAATACATTTCGCTAACCAAATCCCCAACTGACGCCAAGCCACGAGACATTGTGGGCTATTTAAAAAAAATGAAATGAAAAATATAATCCTTTATATAACAATTATATTAGTTTTTGGCTGTAATAAAAATGTAAACGAAACTAAAATAAATTTGTACCAGACAAAGAATATCAACGAAATAGTGGAAACAGTAATCAAGGAGGATAGTTTAAAAGTTTTAAAAAATGAAAAAATAAATAAATTACTTTGCGATAGTTTGAGAAATATTCAAATTTATATTCCATCAAAAACAGAAACAAATAATTCAATTTATCCGCCAACGCCGCCGCCACCTAATTTTACATCAATAATAAGTTTACTAAATTCAAAAATTAATGGGAAAACTTTCTTTTCGAGCATAGACTCATTGTATATTTTAAACCAGAATCATTTTTCAAAAAATATTAGAATAAATGAAAATATTTTAAAAAAGATAAATTCAACAACAACAGAAAAAGAAATTTTAAAATCTGATAGTGGAAAAGAGTATGATTATTACGAAATTTCAAAACCTATTTTTTCATTAGACAATAAAAAAGCATACTTAGAATTAAATCGATATTGCGGAAGACTTTGCGGAAGCGGTAAAGTTATATTTTTAGAAAAATTAAATGGAAAATGGAAAATAATTCAGAAATATCAAAGTTGGATTAGTTAAAAAAAACATCCCACAACTGCGGTTTTCTGCCATTGGGGTTTTAGGCAAACTTTAAAGTTGGTTTTGTACTTGGAAGTTGGTTTTTAAATCAATATATTTGGCTAACCAAATCCCCAATTGACGCCAAGCCACGAGACGTTGTAAGAAACCCGTGAGCAAAAGAAATCAACAGAAATTAAACCTTTTCAAATTAAATTAGTCAGACGATAAAATAAAATGATTATGAAAAATATACTGCTATTAATTTCTTCTTTAATAATAATATCTTGTACCAAAAACGAAACAGAAATTGTAATTGTTAATAAACCAAGAGAACAAAAAACAATTAACTTGACAGTTGACGGAAATGGAAGAAGTTTCATTATTTATCTTCCAACAGGTTACAATAATGCCGGAAAAATGCCTTTGATATTTTCTATTCACGGCGGTGGTGGAACACCAGAAGATATGATTAAGCTTGCTAATTTCAAAAATATTGCTGACCGAGATAAAGTTGTTCTAGTTTTCCCAGCAGGAATTCAAAATAATTGGAATGACGGAAGACCAACAACACCAAATCAATTAGGAATCAATGACGTAAGTTTTTTCAATCAAATCTGCGATTATATGATTGCAAACTATTCAGTTGACGAATTAAGAATTTATGCAACGGGAATTTCAAATGGCGGATTTATGTCTTCACGATTAGGTTGCGAATTAAGTAATAAAATTGTAGCAATTGCAGTAGATGCAGCCACAATTGAAGCAACAACCATTGCTCCTAATTGTAATCCAGTTAAATCAGTTCCTGCAATTTTTATCCACGGAACAAACGACAATTTTGCACCCTTTAACGGAGGAACATCTACCGTTGGAGCAGGCGGAACGGTTTTATCGCATTTTCAAGCAATTGACAAATGGGTGACAATTAATGGGTGTAACACTACACCAACAATAACTGACTTACCCGATATTGCCAATGACGGAACAACGATAAAACGAAGAATTTATTCAGGAGGTACAAACGGAAGTGAAGTTGTAAGTTATGTGGTTTTGAATGGAGGACACACTTGGCCGCAAGGATTTCAATACTTACCAGAAACAATTATCGGTAAAACTAGTCAAGATATGAATGCTTGTGAAGTTATTTGGGAATTTTTCAAGAGATTTAAAAGATAAAAAGAAAATTAAAAAAACGAAACAATACCTTATATCCGAGAGATCGGGGTTCTACTTTTTTCCAAATAAAGGAAGACTTTTTGATAAAATAAACATAAAAGAATTTAACTAAAAACCATGGCTACTGATATAATACTTTAAAATAAGAAAATGATAAAACTCAAAATCTTTTTTCTACTATTAATTTCAAATGGCACATTTGGGCAACAATTGATTTCTGGCGACTACAACTCCGAATTGAAACTTGCTTTCGATCCAAGTTCTAAAATGGTAACAGGTTATTACGAAAGTTACACTGGTTTAGATGAAACAACGCAACAGCCAAAATTTTCTTGCATATTCTACATTGAGGGAAAAATAAAAAGCAAAAAATTTGCCATAAAAACCTATTATCCAGATTACAAGAACGATGATAAAATCATAGGAACATTAGAAATTGTCAATTCTAAAACCTGTAAAATAAAACTTCCAGAAGAACATGGCGGATGTTGGAATGTGCAACATTTTGTCGACGAACCAGTAAATTTCACTCTTGATAAAAAAACAAATTGGATACAAATTAGATATGTTAAAAATCTAAAATCTTATTTCTATTCAGATAAATCTATCACAGAAAAAACAAAAGCATATTTGGTACAAGGAAATTTTGTATGCATCGAAAAAATAGAGCAAAATTGGGCTTTTTGCATTTACTTTGGCGAAAAATCATCGAAAAAAGGTTGGATTCAGCTAAAGGATTTGAATATAATAGAATAAAAAACAAATATTTCTAATTCAATACTTTCCATTCCTGGAAATCGGGTTCTACATAAATCCATTTTACTTCAGGATGAATTCGTCGGAGTTGTTGCTCCAAATCATTGATTAAACGACTAATTTCTTGAGTATTTATATTCGGAATACATTTAATTTTCATGCAAACCAAAACTTTTCCCGGACCTTGTTGAATGCTTCTACAATGAATCAAAGATTCGATTTGTATGTTTTTAGAAATGAGTTCAAGAACTGTAGCATTAATTATTGGATCAGCACTTTCGCCAATGAGCAACGATTTTATTTCTACAGAAAGAAAAATGGCAACTAAAATCAAAACAACGCCAATTGCTAATGAACCAACAGCATCGTAACGACCATCGCCGGTGTAATAGGAGGTAAGCATCGCAAACAAAGCAAGTATAAGCCCCAAAACTGCTGCCGAATTTTCTCCAAAAATAACTATCAAATCACTGTCTTTGGTAATTTTTAGATATTTAAAAAAGTTAGTTTGTCCTTTGCGTTTGTTCAATTCCACAATGTTCGAAAACATGGCGTAGCCTTCTAAACAAATAGAAAAAAGCAGAATACCAATTCCCCAACCAATTTCTTTTACGGGTTCGGGCGAGTTGAATTTATGAATTCCTTCGTAGATCGAAAACATGCCACCAATCGAAAACAAAAGCATCGCAACCATAAATGACCAAAAATAGACTGACATTCCATATCCAAATGGATGTGCTTCATCTGCTGGTCGTTTCGATTGTTTGATACCAACTAGCAACAAACCTTGGTTGGCACAATCTGCAAAAGAATGTATCGTTTCTGCTAGGAGGGCTCCAGAGCCAGTCATAAAAGCTGCAAAACCTTTTGAAACTACGATGAGTAAATTTACTACCAGACTTTGTACAACATGTTTAACACCATGATTTTCATCATTTTTAGAATCTATTTTTTCGGACATTTGGTTTAATTTTAAAAATCTAAAAATAGTTATTTAGAAATGGTTTATTGATTATTTTTATAAAAAAAAACCTGCAGATTTAGCAGGTTTTTGGTGGTTTATATGGAAATGGCTTATGCAGAAATTATCAATTGTAGAATGTACTGTTCCAAATTGCAGTATTAAAGTTCTTTCCTTTCCAAAAACAAAAGTATAGTGCAATGGCAGAAAGCGATTTGAAGATGAACAAACAAGAAACAGCTTTAAATAAATCTTCATTTCCTGGGCCAAAAAAGTTACCTGGAATTATGATTGCTAAAACCAAACTTATCGCTAACAAAAAAAGCATCAAGCTACTAAAATCACGAAATGGTCTAACGGCAATTTTTCTGAAAATATTGACATCATTTCCCCATTTGTGAATTAAATAATAATAATCATTTCCCATTGGAGCGAACAATAAGGGGTCATCATAGTTTTTCAATTGAAAAAGTTTTGAAGGTGCCATGATTTTGAAACCGCTTAAATCTGTATGATGATTTTGTTCTAAATATTTAATTTTAGTGATCGCTTCTTCCGGAATATCATTTTTGAAATAGGAACTATCCAGAAAACGTAATCGATAATCGATACAAATATTTTTTATTTGCTCTACATGAAAAATTTTGTCAGTTTCGAGCAAATCAAAATCAAAATTATTCTGTTTTGTTGAACTTTCTGATTTTATCTTGGTATTGATTTTAGTTCTCAAATCGTTGTCAGCCTCTAAAATTGACTTTATGTCTTGCAAAAAATCAGTTTTTTTATTATCTTTCTTACGATAAATCAGTAATTCCGTTTCTAAATTTCTTCTACTTAAAGCCATAATTATCAAATTTACATAAATTGCTTATTATCAATCTATAAATCTAATTTATGAAATCTTTTTCAATAAAAATAAAAATATCGTTTTATTTGTCATTGAACTATTGTTAAACTTTTGTGCCACAAAAAACCTTTATAAATAACAAATTTCACAAATTATCGAATTTATTATTTCGTGATAATTTGTGAAATTTGTGTGGAGTAATTTTTGAATTAAATTATCTTAATGTTGCACCCAATTCTTTTTCGATATTTCTCTGTAATTTACTCATTACTTTATCAATTTGATCTTCGGTCAAAGTTTTTGTAATGTCTTGAATCGTGAAACTAATCGCATAGGATTTTTTGCCTTCGGGTAAATTTTTGCCTTGGTAAACGTCGAATAAATCAATTTCTTTTAAAAGAATTTTTTCTGATTGTCTTGCAACAGTATAAATTGATTCAAAAGAAATGCTTTCGTCTAGCAGCAATGATAAATCTCTGCGAACTTCGGGATATTTTGGAATTTCAACGAATTTTATTTTGTTCGAAATCAATTTCAAAATAGCATTCCAGTTAAAATCAGCATAAAAAACTTCTATTTTAATATCGAAATTCTTTAGAATTGATTTTTTTAATGTTCCTAATTCAACTAAAATGTCATTGCCTAAAGAAAGAGAAATTCCTTCGGCAAAAACATCATTTGAGAGTGGTTTTATTTTTGTTTTATTTATTCCTAAACGTTCTAAAATCGAATTTACATAACCTTTAAATAAAAAGAAATCGGATGGTTTTTGAGTCATTGTCCATGTTTCGGAATTTCTATTTCCTGTAGTAAACATTGTTAAATGTTTTTTCTCTTCGTATCCAGTTTCATAATTGTGATATGTTTTTCCGAATTCGAATAGTTTTAAATCAGCATTTCTACGGTTGATATTATACGAAACTGCTTCTAAACCAGAAAACAACAATGATTGTCGCATGGTTGCTAAATCGCTACTCAACGGATTGAGCATGGTAACATTATGTTCGTCTTTCAATAAATCCGAAAGTTTTACATATGCTGCTGTTGTTAAGGAATTTGCCATCATTTCATTAAATCCTAAAGAATTTAATTGTGTGGCAATAATGTTTTGAACTTTATAATCTTCAGTTCTTGCGGAATTAGAAACGGTAGCATTTAATTTTTTAGAAAAACTAATATTGTTGTATCCATAAACTCTTAAAATTTCTTCGATTACATCAATTTCTCTTTGAACGTCGACTCTATATGATGGAATTGTTAAGCCTAAACCAGCATCGGTGACACTGTTTACTTTGATGTCTAAAGAAGCTAAAATATTCTTTATCGTTTCTTTTGGAAGTTCTTGACCAATGAGTTTTCGTGTTTTTTCAAAATTAAGAAAAACAGGAAAATCCTCTATTTTTTTCTGATATACATCAATGATATCCATTGTAATTTCTCCTCCTGCCACTTCTTGAATCAAAAGAGCTGCTCGTTTCAAAGCATATTCTGTTATTGTTGGATCAATTCCACGCTCAAATCGAAAGGAAGCATCTGTGTTTAAATTATGTCTTTTGGCAGTTTTTCTAATACTAACAGGATTAAAATAGGCACTTTCTAAAAAAATTGCAGTTGTATTTTCTGATACTCCAGAATTTTTACCTCCAAAAACTCCTGCTATACAAAGTGGAAATTTGTCATCGCAAATCATCAAATCTTCTTCGTGCAAGATTCTTTCTACCTCATCAAGAGTCTTAAATTTTGTTCCAGACGGAAGCGTTTTTACGGCTATTTTTCCGGAAATTTTAGATGCATCAAAAGCGTGTAGTGGTTGACCCAATTCGTGCAAAACATAATTTGTTACATCTACAATATTATTTTTAGGGTTTAGTCCAATGGATTTTAATCGATTTTGCAACCATTCTGGAGATGGTTTTACAGTGATCCCAGAAATGGTAACACCGCAATATCTTGGAGCAAGTTTAATATCCTCGACGTTAATATCAATTTTTAATGTGCGTTTGTCTACTCTAAAGTTACTTACAGATGGAGTAATGAATTCTGCATTAATTCCTTTTTGAAGCAAACCAGCACGCAAATCTCGAGCGGTTCCCATATGACTCATAGCATCTGCACGATTTGGAGTTAGTCCAATTTCGAAAACTTCATCATTTTCTATATTAAAGACAGTCGCTGCAGGAGTTCCAGCTTCGAGTTTATCATCTAAAATCATAATTCCATCATGACTTGTCCCGAGTCCTAGTTCGTCTTCGGCACAAATCATTCCAAAACTTTCTACATCACGGATTTTACCTTTTTTGATTTGAAAAGCATTTCCTTCTTTGTCATATAAAGTGGCTCCAATTGTTGCCACAGGAACTTTTTGTCCAGCAACCACATTGTTTGCTCCACAAACAATTTGCACAGGATTTCCATCGCCTAAATCTACAGTTGTAATTTTTAAACGGTCAGCATTTGGGTGTTGCTCGCAAGTCAAAACATGCCCAACAACAATTCCGTCTAAACCGCCTTTTACAGATTGATATTTTTCTACAATTTCTACCTCAAGACCCAAATCTGTTAATAATGAGGCAGTTTCTTCGGATTTCAAATCAATTTTAATAAATTGCTTTAACCAATTGTATGATATTTTCATTTTTTGTTATAATTTTTCAAGATTGCAAATATAATCATTGAGTTTTTAGAAAAAATATTTTGTGGTATTAATTTTGATTACAAGAACACTTTTCACTATTTGCATTTTCTAGGTAATAGCTAATAAAAAAAGTGTGCGATCCATTATTATATTGACTAAAACTTGTAAGAGATCGATCATAAGCATATCCGATTTTGATATCTTTTATGGCGTTAATGCCAAAAAATGCTCCAATACTAGATTTATATTCTAGATTTAAACCTCCAATCCATTTTTCTCTCCAATTTAGATTCAACGAAAATTGATTGCTAATTGGTGATCCAGGAGTTATCCTGGTTAATATAGATGGAGTAAACACGAATTCCAAGTCTAAATCAATTTTATAACCTATTGTGGAATAAAAATAATTTTTTTTGTTTGCCACGATTACACTTTCTGTTGAATTGTAATAATTTGTTTTAAATACATTAGGGGTAGAAATTCCAAAATATAATTTTTTGGAATATACATTTATACCAAAACCTAAAATTTTAGATTTATTTTCAATTCGACCCAAACCAAAAACATCTTGTTCGGGTTGCAATCTTTTTAATAAATCAAAATCAAATGAACTACTATTAATACCAATTTTTGTTCCAAATACCATTTTAAATTCAGAATTTAACTTTAAATAATATGCAAAATTTGCTTCAAAATTAGTATCAACCGATGGTCCTGAAACATCGTTATTGATATTTAGACCAATTCCGATTTGGCTAATTGGGAATTTGTTATCAACAGACAGGTATTGAGTTTTTGGTGCTCCATCAAATCCATTCCATTGACTAGAATAAATACCAATTACATTAAATCCGTCCGAAGATCCCGCATAAGCAGGGTTAAAACTCATCGGATTGTAATTAAAAATAGATAATTTAGCATCGTTTTGTGACCAAATATTTTGTAGTGAAAATAATAATATAATTACTATTTTGATTTTAAAAGTGTAATTATTCATTATTGATTATATATAAAAAACCTTTTTTAATTTTTTCTAATTTTAAGTTTAAGTTTTGAAAC
>JAYWEG010000186.1:0-9857 GCA_043779445.1 Bacteroidota bacterium | reverse complement strand
GTAAATAGTTTATTAAAAACAACAAATTTTTCAGTTTGCATTGCACTAAAAGAAGAACTTTTTACTGATCCAGAAAGTGAATATATTGCGGGAAATTTAGAATCTTTTCAAGCAGTAAAGTCTACATTAACGGGAGATTATAGTCATTTTTCCGAAGCTAAAGAAAAAAATTTAGAACAAATAACACATCTAAACTTGGTTCAAAAATCCGAATTACCTTCGATAGAAGTTTACGTTAACTCTAAAAATGATACCAAAAATCCTTCCAAATGGATTACCGAATTCTATATTCCTGTAAAATTGAAAGTTGTCCCAAAAAAAATCATTCAAACTCAAGTTAATCAAGCAGAAATTGTCCCAGAAAAAGTAGATGATGAAATTAATATTCAATAAAAATTTTGTATCTCGTTAAACTTTTTTACAATTTATTACTCTAATAATAAATATATTTTTTGGAAGAAAAGGAATTTATAAAGGCCTTGCTAGATCCAAAGACGCAAAATATAGCGTTTCAAAAATTGGTGCAACAATATCAAAAACCTCTTTATTCACACATTCGAAATATAGTTTTGAATCATGATGATGCTGATGATGTTTTGCAAAATACATTTATTAATGTTTTCAAATATCTAAAATCATTTAAAGGCGAAAGCAAATTATTTTCTTGGATGTATCGAATTGCAACTAATGAATCTATAACCTTTATTAACAATAAAGCCAAGCGAAACGTCACAACGAGTGAAGCAATGCAAACAAAAATTGTAGAGAATTTGCAATCTGATGTCTATTTTGACGGAAATGAAATACAGCTAAAATTACAAAAAGCAATTGCAATTTTGCCACAAAAACAACAATTAGTTTTCAAAATGAAATATTTTGAAGACCTAAAATACGAACAAATATCGGATGTTTTAGGAACATCTGTAGGTGCTTTAAAAGCATCTTATCATCATGCAACAAAAAAAATAGAAGAATTTATGTTGAAGGATTAAACCTTTAGCAAAAAAAATAGTCAAAGATATATGAACACATTTAATTTAGAAAACGACCCAAAAATAGCATCAGGATTTGATATTCCCGAAAATTATTTCGAAACTTTTTCAGATAAATTGATGGCTAAATTACCAAGCAATGAAATTAAAGTTATTTCGATTTATCAAAAAAAGAAAAAATGGTTATTTGCTGTTGCAGCGATTTTAGTTTTGAGTGTTACGATTCCTATTTTGTATCAATATTCTATAAATCAAACAATTGACGAATCAACTTTAGAAAATTATATTACAAACCAATCCACAATTTCAGAAAATGATCTTGTAGAATTATTGAATGAAGATGCTATTCAAAAAATGAATCTTGATTTACAAATTGACAATAAATCAATTGAAAACGAATTATTAAAAAACGAAATTTCTGAACAAGGATTATTAAACTAACTATACAATGAAATTAAAAAAATTATTTTCAATACTGCTGTTACTTGGTTTTTGTCAAAGTTTTGCTCAATTTGGCAATGGCGAAAAACGAAAAAAAATCAAAGCATTAAAAATTGCTTTTATTACAACCGAACTAGATTTGACTCCAGACGAAGCAACTAAATTTTGGCCAATTTTCAATGCATTTGACGATAAGCAAATGGAAATTAGATCTCAAAAAATGAAGCAGTTTTTGGATAAATCCGAAGACGGTGAATTAGAAAAAATGAGTGACAAAGAAGCACTGTTGCTACTCACACAAATAGAAAATTCTGAAGACGAATTGTATCAAAATCGTAAAAAATTTATGTCGAATTTGAGAGGTATTATTTCGCCAATTAAAATCTTGAAACTCAAAAAAGCTGAAGATAATTTTAGTAAAAAGTTATTAAAACAATATCAAAAGCAATAAATAGTAAACCGTCGTAAAGAATATATATTTGTATTTTTTTCAGTTTAAATTATTTTAATTTTATTAAGTTTGCAATTCAAAATAGACAAACTTAATCATGAACAAAAAAATAGTTATCGTATCTGCTGTCAGAACTCCAATAGGAAGTTTCATGGGCGCTTTATCCACAATTTCTGCAACACAACTTGGTGCTACTGCAATCAAAGGTGCTTTAAACAAAATCAATTTAGATCCAAACCTTGTCGACGAAGTTTTCATGGGAAATGTTGTTCAAGCAGGAGTTGGTCAAGCACCAGCTCGTCAAGCAGCACTTTTTGCGGGATTGTCAAATAATGTTGCTTGTACTACAGTAAACAAAGTTTGTGCATCTGGAATGAAGGCAGTAATGATGGGAGCACAAGCAATCATGTGTGGAGACGCAGAAATTGTTGTTGCTGGCGGAATGGAAAATATGAGTTTGATTCCACATTATTTAAACTTGAGAAACGGAGTTAAATTTGGTCCATCTACAATGGTTGATGGAATGCAAAAAGACGGTTTAGTAGACGCTTATGACAATAACGCCATGGGAGTTTCTGCAGATTTGTGCGCCTCAGAACATAAAATCACTAGAGAAGAACAAGATAATTTCGCAATCCAATCCTATGAGAGAAGTGCTAAAGCATGGGAAGAAGGAAAATTCAATAACGAAATTGTTCCAGTAGCAGTTCCACAAAGACGTGGAGAGCCTATAATGGTTACTTGTGACGAAGAATATACGAATGTCAAATTAGATAAAATTCCAACTTTGAGTCCTGTTTTTACAAAAGACGGAACCGTTACAGCTGCAAATGCCTCGACAATAAATGACGGAGCTGCTGCGGTAATCTTGATGACCGAAGAAAAAGCGTTATCGCTAGGATTGAAACCTTTAGCCTACATAAAAGGATATGCAGATGCTGCACAAGAACCCAAATGGTTTACTACTGCACCAGCAAAAGCACTACCGATGGCTTTAAAAAAAGCAGGAATCACGATTGATGATGTTGATTTTTTTGAATTTAATGAGGCATTTGCTGTTGTTGGAATAGCTAATGCCAAGATTCTTGGTCTAAATAATGATAAAATAAATGTAAATGGTGGAGCAGTTTCATTAGGACATCCTCTTGGTTGTTCTGGTGTTCGAATTTTAGTTACACTAATGAATGTTTTGGAACAAAATAACGCAAAAATTGGAGCTGCAGCAATTTGTAATGGCGGCGGGGGAGCTTCGGCACTTGTTATTGAAAGAATATAAATCAATTAAAAATTACGAATGTTCGGAATCTGTAATTTAGCTAATATTCCTTTACGAATTGAACCAAATGATCGTAGTGAAATTGTTTCTCAAGTGTTGTTTGGTGAACATTTTTTGGTTCTCGAAAAGCAAAAACAATGGATAAAAATCAAACTTCAGTTTGATGATTATGAAGGTTGGGTTGATGAAAAACAATTTCAGTATATTTCCGAAAAAGATTATGATAATTTAAATCATCAAGACATTATTCTAAATTCAGATTTGATAGAATACATTACTGGGAAAGATAATTTCATGATGCCAGTTCCACTTGGTTCTTCATTAGCATTTTTAGAAAATCCCGAAATAAATAGCTTAGATTTAATTTTTGAGGGAAGTAAAACTTCTGGTAAAAAATCAAAATCAGAAATTATTTCGACTTCATTTTTATATTTGAATGCTCCCTATCTTTGGGGCGGAAAAACCCCTTTTGGTATTGATTGTTCAGGGTTTACCCAAATGGTTTATAAATTATGCGGCTATAAATTGCTTCGGGATGCGTCTCAGCAATCCTATCAAGGTGAGGCTTTAAGTTTTATTGAAGAAAGTGAACCCGGAGATTTAGCCTTTTTTGACAATGAAGAAGGAAAGATTATTCATGTTGGCATCATGATGAAAGACAATTATATCATTCATGCAAGTGGCAAAATTAGAATAGATAGATTAGATCATTTAGGAATTTATAATGCAGAACAAAATCGTCATACACATAAATTGCGAGTAATAAAAAAAATTATTTAATTAAACTTCAATCTCACAATTTGATTCTTGCCAGAAGCAATCGCTGTTTTTGAGTCCAAAAAACGAATGGTATATAAAGTAGTATCGTCAAGTAACTTTGTCCACGTTTTTGCAAAATCATTCGAGACAAAAAGCCCTGTTAATCCAACACTAACAAGTTGTTTACCTTTGCTTTTTGGAACAAATTGAACACATGATGCATAGCCATAACCCAGATTTTCACCCACTAACTTCCAAGATTTTCCGCCATTTGTTGTGATTGCTTTATTTCCAAAGTTTTGTGTTGGGTTTTCATAATCGCCTCCAGATATGATACCAATGTTTTCATCATAGAAATCGGCTGTAAACGTCCCCGTCATGGCTTTTCCATTGATCATTGGTGTATTGAATTTAGACCATGTTTTTCCTAAATTTGAGGAATAAAAAACTCTAGAAAACTTTCCCCCTGTTACCAACCAAATTTTTTGTTTTTTAATTATTATGTTTGAATTACTAGAGGCAAAAACAGATTCTCCATCTAAATTTTTTGGAAGTTTTACGCAGGGGATTTTTTTCCAGCTATTTCCTCCATCATTTGTAGTAATAATTGATAAACAACCATTCATTGGGTCACCAAGTGCTATCCCAGATTTATTATCCGAAAATTGCATGCTATCATAAAAAACTTTTTTATCAATTTCACTATAAACTAATTTAGGATTCAAATCTTTTTTTGAAATTTTATATAATACAGCTGGATTTCCTGTGGAGAGACAAAATAAATTGGTAGTCGTTTGTGCGATACTTCTAAACTCCATTTCCAAGGAATCAACTTTAATTTTTTGAATATACTGTGATCCTTTTTCTAAATCTATACATCCAAAACGATTATTGTTTGCTGAAAACCAAATTCTTTTTTTGTCAATTATTAATGCTCGGATACTAATTTTTTGAGATAAAAGTGTATCAACTAAAACCGAACGAATTGGTTTTGTTTGAGTAAAGCTCTTTATAACAATAAAAAATGTAAAAAAATAGAGAATAATTTTGAATTTCATATATATATTTTTACTTCAAAATTAGTGTTTATAAATCATTAAATAAAATTTTCTTTTTTATTAATCATATTACAATATTATAGTAAATTTGTTTTTTTTTAAATTAAATTAAATGAGCGGATCGCATCAGAATCTCCATTCAAAATGGACAATCGCAGGTTTATTAGTGAGTTTGGGAATAATTTACGGCGATATTGGAACCTCTCCTTTATATGTAATGAAAGCAATCGTTACGTTAGATTTTGCTATAAATAGAGATTTAGTTCTTGGCGGATTGTCATTGGTTTTTTGGACATTGACCTTACAAACAACTTTAAAATATGTAATAATTACATTAAGCGCAGACAATCATGGCGAAGGTGGAATTTTTGCTTTGTATGCTTTGGTCAAAAAAACCAAAATAAAATGGTTGATTGTTCCAGCAATTATTGGTGGTAGCGCACTTTTAGCCGATGGAATTATAACACCGCCCATTTCGGTATCGTCAGCAGTCGAAGGAATCAAGATTTTTTATCCAGATATGAAAATCACAACTATTCAATACATTGTAATTGGAATATTGTTTGTGCTTTTTTCAATTCAACAATTTGGAACTAAGTTAGTTGGAAAATTTTTCTCTCCCGTAATGTTAGTATGGTTTACTATGCTAGGCGTTTTAGGCGTTTTACAAATTGTTGTTCATCCAGAAGTTTTAGCGGCAGTTAATCCTTATTATGCCTATAAAATATTGATTTCACCAGAAGGAGTAAATCCCGAAGGTTTCTTTATACTTGGATTTGTATTTTTATGTACCACTGGAGCCGAGGCTTTGTACTCGGATATGGGACATTGTGGTCGAAAAAACATTAGAATAAGTTGGATTTTTGTCAAAATAGCGTTGTTACTAAATTATTTTGGACAAGCCGCTTATTTAATTCAACACGAAGGTCAAACGTTAAATGAAATTAATGTTTCGAATCCGAATCCGTTTTATTTAATGATGCCAGAATGGTTTCAACCTATAGGAATTATTATTGCAACATTGGCAGCCGTCATTGCTTCTCAAGCGTTGATAAGTGGTTCATTTACGTTAATCAACGAAGCCATGAGACTAAATTTTTGGCCAAAAGTCAAAATTAAATATCCAACCGAAGTTAAAGGTCAAATGTACATTCCATCAATAAATTGGTTATTGTTTGTGGGTTGTGTAGGTATCGTAATTCATTTCGAGGAGTCTAGCAATATGGAACACGCCTATGGTTTAGCAATTATACTTTGTATGATTATGACAACTATTTTATTGAATTATTATTTAATAATGAAACGAGTGAAATGGTATTTCATTGCACCTCTAATGACGCTTTATGCCGCTATTGAATTAAGTTTTTTAGCTGCAAACATTACAAAATTTGCTGATGGCGGTTTTGTAACTGCATTGATAGCTTTATGTTTAATAATCGTAATGTCTATTTGGTTTATGGCGAAAAAAATTAGTAAAAATTACACTAAAATAGTAAAAATTGCGGAGTATAAAAAAGTACTAGCCGAATTGAGTATCGATTTATCTATCCCTAAATACGCAACCCATTTGGTTTATATGACCAATGCCAATCGAGTTGATGAAATTGAAGAAAAAGTAATGTATTCAATCATGCAAAAACGTCCAAAACGCGCTGATGTGTATTGGTTTGTTCACGTTAATATTTTGAGCGAACCCTATAAAACCGAATATAAAGTTACCGAAATTATGAAAGACGATTTGTATAGAGTCGATTTTAATTTAGGCTTTAGAGAACCAACCAAAATTAATTTAATGTTCAAAGAAGTTCTCAAAGATATGGTTTCTAATGGAGAAGTTGACATTTCTAGCCGATATGAATCATTAAATAAAAACAATATTTTGGGCGATTTCAAGTTTGTCTTGTCCGAAAAATTCTTGTCTAATGACAGTGATTTATTATGGCACGAAAAACTAATTATGAATTCTTATTTCTTTCTAAAAAAATTCAGTTTATCCGAAGAAAAAGGATTTGGATTGGACAGTAGTTCCGTTAAAATTGAACAATTCCCGATGGTGTTGCATCCTCCAGAAAAAATTTACATGACAAGAGTGCATCAAGTATAAAATAATTCAAACCGTCAGAAATGTCGGTTTTTTTTAAGTTTTAAATATTCGTCTTTAAATAGTACCTTTGCAAATTAAAATTTAGAAATGAGATTACACAGAAATTTAGTTTACACAACCATTGATGGACTCCATGCCATATTCAACGAAAAAGAATATGCCGATAAAGTTGTTGCTCGATCATTAAAAAAAGATAAACGTTGGGGAAGTGCAGATCGCAAATTTGTAGCAGAAACATTATACGAAGTAGTTCGATGGAAACGATTATATTCTGAAATTGCAGAAGTAAAAGAACCTTTCAATCGCGAAGATTTATGGAGAATGTTCTCGGTTTGGGCAGTCTTGCGTGGTTATCCAATTCCGGATTGGAAACAACTTGAAGGAACTCCAGAACGAAAAATTAAAGGTAGATTCGATGAATTATCGAAAAATAGAGTTTTCAAAGAATCTATCCCAGATTGGATGGATGAATTGGGTGTTAAAGAATTAGGAGAAGCAATTTGGGCAAAAGAAATTACTGCACAAAATCAACCAGCAAAAGTAATTTTGAGAACGAATACGCTCAAGACTACTAGAGAAAAGTTACGTGCCATCATGATGGATTTGAATATCGAAACAGATGTTCTTGAAAATCAACCCGATGCTTTGGTTTTGAAAGAACGTGCAAATGTGTTTTTAACCGATGCTTTCAAAGACGGTTTTTTTGAAGTTCAAGACGCATCTTCGCAATTAGTCGCAGCGTTTCTAGATGTTCAACCCGGAATGAGAGTTGTTGATACCTGCGCTGGTGCTGGAGGAAAAACTTTGCATATGGCATCATTAATGGAAAATAAAGGTCAATTAATTGCCATGGATTTATACGAAAGTAAACTCAAGCAATTGAAACTTCGTGCTAAAAGAAATGGTGCTTTCAATATCGAATATCGAATTATAGACTCAACAAAAGTCATTAAAAAACTATATGACAAAGCCGATAGAGTACTGATTGATGCACCTTGCAGTGGTTTAGGGGTTTTGAAACGTAATCCAGATGCAAAATGGAAACTTCAACCAGAGTTCATCGATAACATCAGAAAAGTTCAATCAGAAGTGCTAGAAAGTTACTCAAGAATGGTAAAACCTGGAGGAAAATTAGTCTATGCAACGTGTTCTATACTTCCGTCTGAAAATCAAGAACAAATTAATCGTTTTTTAACAACAGAAAACGGAAAAAGTTTTACATTTGTCAAAGATGTTAGAATATTAGCTCACGAATCTGGATTCGATGGTTTTTACATGGCATTATTAGAAAGAAAAATTTAATCACAAAAATAACAATGAAAAAAAATTACACTTTAGTATTATTCTTAGTAAGTTTATTAAGCATCGCTCAAAATGGTGCTCCAGCAAATCCATATTACTCTGGTTTTAATTGGACATTGACAGGAACAGCCCTTCGAAGTGCTTTATCTTCGATTACAATTTCAAAACATACGAATCTTCTTTCCTACACTCCTGGTATTTGGGAGGCTTGTAAAATAACAGATTTAGATCCTACAAATTCTGCAAATGTACTTTTAGTTTATGGATTTGAAAATGGAACTGATGCTATTATAACAAATGATAGAACACGAAGTAAACTATCTCAAGGTGGTAATAATGGAAACTGGAATCGAGAACATGTTTATGCAAAATCATTAGGAACACCCGTTCTTTTAGATGGTGGTACTGCTAATAGCTCAAGTAGTGATGCTGGTGAAGATGCTCATCATATACGCCCTGCTGATGTTCAATGGAATTCTCAACGGGGTAACACAAAATTTGCAGCAGGTTCAGGAAATTCAGGAGATATACCTGGAGGAGGCTGGTATCCAGGTGATGAGTGGAAAGGAGATATTGCTAGAATGATGATGTACATGTATTTGAGATACCCTCCTCAATGTTTGCCAACTGGTGTAGGAATCGGAAGTTCTCCTAGTTCAGATGCTAATATGATAAATCTTTTTTTACAATGGAATGCAGAAGACCCTGTTTCTCAATTCGAAGATAATAGAAATTTATATCATGATACAACAGGAGCCTATGCACAAGGAAACAGAAATCCATTTATTGATAATCCTTATTTAGCAACGGTAATATGGGGAGGACAAGTTGCAGAAAATCGTTGGCCAGCGGTATTTTTATCAACTCAAACTTTTGATGCAATGGCAAATATTTCAATTTATCCTAATCCAACAATTAACAACAAAATAAATATTGAAACAGAAGTTGTTTTAGATGAAATTGATTTAATAAATATTAATGGGCAATTAATGCAGCAAATCAAAAAACCAGTATTTGAAAATAAAACGTATTCTTTAGAAAATTTACCTCAGGGATTTTATTTCCTAAAATTAATTTCTGATAATAAATCAGTAACCAAAAAAGTAATAGTAAACTAATTTAACTAAACTATAAAAAATGCCTTTCTACTCGAAAGGCATTTTTCATTTTAAATCTAATTATACAAAGTGAATTTCCAAGAAACCATCGAATTAGTAAAACAAAAACCTTTTGGACGGAATTCAAATCGAGAGGATTTTTCGCTAGTAATCACAGAAAATAAAGGAACTTGTAGTTCAAAACACGCATATCTAAAAGATTTCACCAATAAAAATAATATTCCAAATGTTCAATTGATTATTGGAATTTATAAAATGAACGAGCAAAACACCAAAATAGGAACGATACTTTCCGATCATAATTTAGAATATATTCCCGAAGCGCATTGTTATTTAAAAATTGATGGGGAAACTGT
>JAYWEG010000185.1:0-3984 GCA_043779445.1 Bacteroidota bacterium | reverse complement strand
CTATAAGAATTTTAGCCATTTTAAAAGGTAAATCAATATCTTGGTCATCATTCATAGGCATATCATGAACTCGACGAAGCAAAACTCCAATATTATTTTTAACTAATAATTCAGTAGTTTTATAGGCTTCGAATCCACCTACAACTACTATTTTTTTTATTCCAATTTCTAATGATAAATTAATGGCATCGATTATTTGTTTTTCTTCATCAGCGTGAATATATAAGGTTTTATTGGCATCAAATAATCCATTCATCGCCTCAAAAGTTAGGTTTCTTTCTTTTGAAATATCTAGTAAATAGGCTTTTGAATTATTAAAAAATAATTTCAATTCTTCGACTTGTTTCGCATAATCTTTATTAGCTTCAATATTGCCAGGTTCTGCCCACCAACCGCTTCTTTTAAATGTAGATGGAAATGTTACATGTATTCCGTCATTTTCTTTTATCAAAGCTTCTTTCCATTGCCAAGCATCGAGTTGCACAATTGATGAAGTTCCAGAAATTCTTCCTCCTCTTGGAACTATTTGTGCCATCAAAATGCCATTCGGACGGACTGTTTCTGTAACTTTCGATTCAGTGTTGTAGGCAATAATACTTCGAATATGTGGGTTGAAACTTCCAATTTCTTGATCGTCGTTGGATGATTTTACGGCATCGATTTCTACTAATCCTAACGTTGAATTTGGAGCAATAAATCCTGGATAAACATGTTTTCCTTTGGCTTCTACTTTAATTTCATAAGTTGAAAAATCCATTTTAATTAATGTTGCATCGGCAACTAAATCTAATTTTCCGTCTTTGAAACCTATTAAACTATTTTCAATAATTTTTCCGTTGCCTAAATGTGCCGTTGCATTCATAATCAAAATTGACTTTGATTGTTTTGCGGCTGGTTTTTGTTGTGCATTTATATGAAATGACAAACAAAAAAGTACAATAATTTTATATATATTCTTCATATTAATTTTCTTCTTCAGTATCACAATCGTATAGTTTTTTTTCTTTTTTCTTGGCATCTTGAATCGATGAACCTTTGCTTTTTGCGATTAATAATTGTCCAATCAATTCGCTTCGTTCTTTAATGATATCCAATTGTTTTTGTTCTTCTTTTTGTAAATCAAAATAAACAACTCCTTCTATTACTGTTTTTTCTACTTTAGCATAAATCGATAAAGGATTGTTATTCCAAAGAACTAAATCAGCATCTTTTCCTACTTTCACGCTTCCTACTTTGTCATCAATATGTAAAAGTTTTGCAGGATTCAGGGTTACAAATTTCCAAGCTTCTTCTTCAGAAATGTTTCCATATTTTACTGCTTTTGCAGCTTCTTGATTCAATCGACGCGACATTTCGGCATTGTCAGAATTATAGGCAACCACTAATCCAGCGTTGTGCATAATTGGTCCGTTATAAGGAATGGCATCGTTTACTTCAAATTTATATGCCCACCAATCTGCAAATGTAGAGGCTCCAACACCATGATCTTTCATTTCGTTGGCAACTTTATAACCTTCTAAAATATGTGTAAAAGTATTGACTTTAAAACCCATTTTATCCGCAACATTCATCAACATTAAAATCTCAGATTGCACATAGGAATGACACGTTATGAAACGCTCGTTGTTCAAAATTTCGACCAAAGTTTGCATTTCTAAATCAATTCTTGGTGCTTTGTTTTTATCTTTCTTAGGATTAGAATTATAAGTTTTCCATACCAAATCGTATTCTTTAGCTCGCTGAAAATAGTCTGTAAAAACTTGTTCCACGCCCATTCTGGTTTGAGGAAAACGAGTTGGATTATCGATTCCCCAATTGGATTGTTTGACGTTTTCGCCTAAAGCAAATTTGATGAATTTAGGTTGATCTTTATACAACATTTCGTCTGGCGATAATCCCCATTTCCATTTCACAATGGCAGATCGACCGCCAATTGGGTTAGCAGAACCGTGTAATAATTGCGATGTAGTAACTCCACCAGCCAAATCTCGATAAATATTAATATCTTCTGAATTCACAACATCTTGAATTGTTACTTCAGCACTTGAATTGTGTCCGCCTTCGTTCACACCTTTTGAAATAGCAATATGCGAATGTTCATCTATTATTCCTGCGGTTAAATGTTTGCCTTTGGCATCGATTGTTGTTGCTGTTGCATCGACTAAATTTTTGCCAATTAAAACTATTTTTCCGTTTTTGACTAATACATCAGTTTCAGAAAGAATTCCTTCTTGTTCGTTGGTCCAAACGGTTGCATTTTTAAATAATAACGTTTGTTGAGATAGTTTTGCACTATTTCCGAAGGCAATATTTGGTAACGTTACTGGAAAAATTTTATTAGGTTTGGCAACTTTTGCTGTGTCTTTTGTAATTATAAACGGACTTGTTTTAGTAGCACTCCATTTGGTTTCATTTCCATTAAACAAGATTGCTTTACCAGAAATAGTTTCTAAATTTTCAATATTACCATTTATTCGTGTGTAATTAGTTTTTATGGTATCATTTGATTTTATGATTCCAGAAATAGAATTATTTACGATTGATAATTTGTTTATGACTTTTTTAGTTTCTGAATTAGTAATTTCGAATTTTGGCGCAATAACTTCACCATCAACTTTCAGTTTAAAGATTTGATTATCAATTGTTAAATCATAATTTCCTCGAATGTCTTTAGCATTCAAATCATTGATGATAAATTTATTTCCTTGTACCCAATTTTCATATAAAACTGTTTTTTTGTCAAAAATTTCGCCAGATGTAATTATAAAATTAGCAAAACTTCCAACATTCAAACTTCCAATTTCACTACTTTTATTTAAAATTAATGCAGGAATTGTTGTTAGTGATTCCAATGCTTTGGTTTTATCAAATCCATATTCAATAGATTTTAATAGATTTGGTCTAAAATCTTCGACTTTTTTCAACAAATCGGTTGTTAATGCAAATTGAATGCCATTTTCTGATAAAATTTTCAAATTGGTTGGTGCTTGATTCCAAAAACGCAAATCGGCTAATTCCATTTGATTGGCTTGAAAAACGTCGGAAACATCATATGCCTCAGGAAAATTTATCGGAATTATGAATTTTGCATTGGTTTTTTTAATTTCTTCAATACGTTCAAATTCATTTCCAGAACCTTTCAGAACATAATTCAAATTGAACTCTTTAGCAATTTTTGATGCTCGTAAACTATTGAGTTTATCGCCAGTTTCAAAAACTTGAACCAATTTTTCATTATTTGATAATGCTTCTAGAGATAAATCTTTGGTTTGCGAATTCCCTTTTTTATACCAATCTAAATCGAAATACATTTGTCGAACAAGTGCCATCATTCCCATTAACGAACTCGGATAACTTTGATTTGTAGTGGTACTTTTGGTAAAGGCAAAATGATTTGTTATAGAATTCGAAATAATTCTTGATTTTGGATCCGAATTATTCAAAGCAATTAATGCCCCTGTTCCTCGAGCAATTCCGTCTTGAAAATGGGTTCCAACGACACCAAAACCAAGTTTTAATAATTCCTCGGCTTTTGTTGTATCATATTTACAGGATTCAATTGCGTTAATTTCGGGTTTAATACTTTCATTCCAATAATAGCCAACACGTTTCGTGTCATAAATAGGCTTTCGATCCAAATTTTCTGACTTTTTAGGTTTTTCAATGCCAAAACTGGTATAAATGTCAATAAATGATGGATAAATTGATTTTCCTGAAACATCAATAACAATACAATTTTTGGGCAATTTTATGTTATTTCCAACCGAAACAACTTTTCCGTTTTGGATTAATAAGGTTCCTTTTTCTATAATTTGTGTTGGTGTCACAATTATTTTTGCATTTATAAATGCAGTAAAATTGTTGTTTTTGCTTTGTACACTTTCGTTATTCGGAAAATATTCTTGCGAATAATTTTTTGAAATAATTAAGCATAACAAAAAGAGTAAAATACTTTTTTTCATATTGGTTTTTTGGTTTGTTTTA
>JAYWEG010000184.1:0-9938 GCA_043779445.1 Bacteroidota bacterium | reverse complement strand
ATTTGAAGACAAAAATATTAAACAAAATTTTTTATTTTTACAAATCAATTAAAATAATTTATGCTAATCAATTCTATTAACAATTCTTTGGACGAATTAATTGATTTACTCAATCAAATTTCTGATGCAGAATATTCTAATCCTTGTTCTGAATTGAGTTGTGCAACAATTGGCGAACATACTCGACACATTTTAGAAATGTATCAATGTCTTGAAAATCAATACACTAATGGAGTTGTGAATTATGATTTGCGTGAACGAAATAAACTAATTCAAAACGATACAAATTTTGCTATTTCGGTAATTCAAAAAATAAAAAAGAATTTAGACAAAAAAAATAAAAAAATCAATTTACAACAGGTTATTGATGGTGAGGAAATTTTGATTGAAAGCAACTACTTCAGAGAATTATTATATAATTTAGAGCACTGTATTCACCATCAAGCATTGATAAAAGTTGCAGTTTTAATGTCAGGAAACATAAAAGTAGACTCAAATTTTGGCGTTGCTCGTTCCACAATCGAATATAGAAACCAATGTGCACCGTAAGTTTTGTTCGATCAGACGGAAAAACAATTATTACTTCCAATCGAGACGAACAAGTTATTCGATTGGCAGTTGAACCAAAAAAATATTTTATAAATAATAGAAATTTAATTTTTCCAAAAGACCCAAAAGCAGGTGGAACTTGGTTTGTTACCAATGAATTTAATTCGGTTTTAGTTTTGTTAAATGGTGCAGAAGAAAAACACATTCAAAAACCAAATTATCGAAAAAGTCGTGGATTAATTGTTTTGGAAATGATGAGCAACAATTCTGCTATTGATTTTTGGAATGAAATTAATCTCGAAAACATTGAACCTTTTACTTTAGTTTTGTATCAAGAAAATAAATTATACGAATTACGCTGGAACGAAATCGAAAAATATCAGAAAGAATTAGATGCGAACAAAAAACATATTTGGTCTTCATCAACCTTGTATTCTACTAAGATTCGTGAAGAAAGATCACATTGGTTTTATGAATTTTTAGAAAATAAAAAATTACTTTCAGAAGATAATCTATTGGATTTTCACCAAAATACTGAAAATAAAAATCTAGAATATGGATTAAAAATTAATAGAAATGATTATTTACAAACTTTAAGCATAACACAATTTGTGATAGAAAATGAAGTTTCAACTATGCGTTATTTTGATTTAATTAAAAATGAAGATTTTTCAATTCCAATAAATTCAATTGTAATTTGAAATCCAAAAATTTAAACTTTAAACTTTTTTTTTACAAACTTTTTCATTGGGAATATTGGCCAATGAACATCGTTTACATCCCAATTTATTTTCTTTGGACTTGGTATGCAATAAAATCAAAATCTATTTTCTTTTTTAACTCTTGTAATCCAAAAATCAAAAATGGGGGGTTTTTTATGGAATCCAAAAAAGAAATTTATGATTTTATTCCACAAAAATATTACCCAAAGACTGAATTAATTATTAACAAAACCAATTTTGAGGATGTTTTAAAAATCCTTGAAAAATCCGAAATAAAATTCCCTTTTATAGCCAAGCCAGATATTGGATTACGAGGCTCGGCAGTCAAAAAAATTTATAATCTTGAAGATTTAAAAAACTACTTTAACAAAGCCGATTTCGATTTTTTGATTCAAGATTTCATTCCTTTTCAAAAAGAAATTGGCGTTTTTTATGTTCGATTTCCAAACGAAAAACTCGGAAAAATAACAGGAATTGTCGAAAAAGAATTTTTGATTGTTACTGGCAATGGGATTTCGACAATTGAAACTTTAATCAAACAAAATCCGAGACACGAAATGCAATTGAAAACTTTGCAAATTGAATTCGGAGTTAAACTGCAAAGTGTTCTGCAAAAAAATGAAAAATTAAATCTTGTTCCTTATGGAAATCACATCCGTGGCGCAAAATTTTTAGATTCCAGTCATTTAATTTCTGACAAATTAACGGATCTTTTCAATGAAATGTGTACTCAAATTGACGGTTTTTATTTTGGAAGACTAGACATAATGTATAACGATTTTGATGAATTAGAATCAGGGAAAAACTTTGCAATAGTAGAGTTAAATGGCGCAGCAAGTGAACCCACACACATTTATGACCCAAAACATTCTATCTTTTTTGCTTGGCGAGAATTAGCAAGACACATTAAATATATGTATAATATTAGTATTGAAAACAACAAAAAAGGTTTTCCGTTTTTGACATATAAAACTGGAATGGAACAATATAAATTACATTTGGAACAATCAAAAAAAATTGTAAATTTCTAAATGAAACAATCAAAAAACTTTTTAGTTGGATTTTTAGTTAGTTTTGTAGGCTCAATTCCGCTTGGATACTTAAATATTCTTGGCTTTCAAATGTATCGAAAATTGGGACTTGAGAGTTTGATTTTTTTTATTTTAGGAATAATTTCAATTGAAGTTTTTGTAATTTATTTTACCCTAATTTTTGCAAAAAAATTATCAGAAAATCAAAAGCTAACCAAATACATTGAAATTTTCGGGATTGCATTTATGCTTCTTTTGGCTACTATTTTTTATTTCCAAGCAAATCATTCAAATACTGATCAAGATAATTTATCAAAATATATTAATTATTCGCCTTTTATAATCGGAATTATTTTGAATTGTTTCAATTTTATGCAATTGCCATTTTGGATTTCTTGGAATTTATATTTATTGAATCGAAAATTTATTTTAATTGAAAATAACTTGAAATATTTTTATATAATTGGAACATTATTTGGCATTTTCCTAGGAATGTTGGCTTTAATTCTTGGTTTAAATTTGGTTGCGACTAATTTTAAATCTCTTTCAAATGTGATTTTATCTGTTTTAATTCCATTGTTTTTTCTTTTAATGGCGTTTTTTCAGATTTATAAATATTGGAGGAAATATTATTGAAATTTGATTATTTTTGTACTATGAAAAACATAATTATTACAGGAACTTCGCGCGGAATTGGTTATGAATTGGCGCTTCAATTTGCAAATGCTGGTCACAACGTTTTAGCCATTTCAAGAAAAATTCCAGAAACTTTATCGAATCATAAAAACATTACTTGTCTTTCTATCGATTTGTCAGATGAAACTCATTTGACGAAGGTCAACAATTTTTTATCTAAAAGCTGGAAAACCGTTAATGCCATTGTGCACAATGCGGGTTCATTATTATTTAAACCGTTTGCAGAAACTACTAACGCTGATTTCGAAATTACTTATAAAGTTAATGTTTTTGCGATTGCCAATCTAACCCGAATTTGTTTACCTTATTTACAAAAAGGAAGCCACGTTGTATCGATTTCATCGATGGGTGGCATTCAAGGAAGCGCAAAATTTGCTGGACTTTCGGCATATAGTTCTAGTAAAGGTGCAATCATAACTTTATCCGAATTATTAGCCGAAGAATACAAAGAGCAAGGAATTTCTTTTAACGTTTTGGCTTTGGGATCTGTTAACACCGAAATGTTGCAAGAAGCTTTCCCTGGTTATGAAGCACCACTTTCGGCTCAAGAAATGGCCAATTATATTTTTGATTTTACGTTGACAGGAAATAAATTTTATAACGGAAAAGTGTTATCTGTAGCAAGTTCAACACCTTGATTTTTTGAAAAAATAAAGATTAACAATGTCCGAAACTCTATCAAAATATATTCCAGAACATGCAGTGAAACCAATTTTCGAAATGATTGTTGCAAACAATGTGCACCTCAAAATTGTGAATGAACGCAAAACCCGTCACGGCGATTATCGAAAAGGTTTGTCTGGAAAACATGAAATAACGGTAAATGCTAACTTAAACAAATATCGATTCATCATCACATTAATTCATGAAATTGCACATTTAGTAGCTTTCGAAAAATTTGGTCGTAAGATTAAACCTCATGGCGAGGAGTGGAAATTTACTTTTCAAAGATTAATGATTCCATTTATTCGTCCAGATATTTTCCCGACTTCAATTTTGCCTTTATTGGCAAGACATTTCAAAAATCCAACGGCTAGTTCAGATACTGATGCAACTTTGTCATTAGCTTTGAAACAATTCGATGCTCAAAATGATAAAAACTATGTATTTGAAATTCCATATAATTCGATTTTTAGAATTTCGAACGGGAAAATTTTTAAAAAAATTGCGCTTCGAGTAAAACGTTATGAATGTATTGAAATAAATTCAGGTAAGATGTATTTATTTAATCCCAATGCGGAAGTGGAATTATTAAATACATAATTGAAATTATTTAGCTTTAATTCTAATAATTTATCCTGAAAAAAGTAGTGAAAAAGATTAAAAACGTCCTAAATTATTCAAATAGGAGTTTTTTGGATTCAAATAATCAAAATTTTATATGAAATATTAAGACCACTCAAATTTTTACTAAATCATCGTTAATCAATTTTTTAAATATTTTTATTTGATGAAAATTTAAAATAAATTCGTCCTAAATTATACAAGTTTGTCCCAATTTATGTGAGTCACATAAATCAGAACATTTTTTTTTAGATTATTGTTGGTTTTGATGATTTGAATGGAAAAGAAGTTGTTAAAATTACATTTGACTCAAAATTTCTTTTTTATAAATATCATACTCGCCTTGCATGATTAAGCCATTATCTAACAATCTTTTATAGTTTTGAAGTTTTGCAAACAATTCATCTTGAGTTAATCCTACATTAGAATCTTCTTGTGTTGATGGGGTTGATTCTTGAACAGGTTCATAAATTGTTGTTTGACTTAGAATAATTTCAGCTAAATTAAAAACTTCTTCTGTTTCGGTTTCTTGAATGGGTTCTTCAACAACATCGTCAAACAATACCGAAATAGTTTCTTGAGGTGGACTTGGATTGAAAGTTGATGTATCTGGAACACCATTTTTTACAATATCCAATTGTTCTTTAGCAAAAGTAGAAATTTTTCTGGCTTGTATTTTCGGAATATAATCTATAGAAATTGTCAAATCGCTTTTGGTTGAAAACGAAAATTCTGAACCTAAAATATTTTCTTTTACAAACGTCGCATTGATGTCGTCCCAATTATAATCGAGAAAATCCATTGATAAACCTAAATTTTTTGGTTTGCAAATTATGATTCTTTTATTGGTCAAAACAATACTATCTGGAAAAACAGTTACAGGTTTTTTTTGAACGGCAATGTACCCCACTTCTTCATTTCGCATTAATAAATCGTTGAGTTTATGGGTAATTTTTTCAATGGCTTTTGGATCTTGTTCTTCGTTCAAAAATTTTTTTAAATTATCAATCATAAAAATGGTTTAAAAGTTTAAAATGGTTTAAAAGTCTAAGCAATATTCTGAAATATTAGAATCAAAATGATAGATTATGTATTTGTATATGAAAACCATGTCAAAAGTAATGCCTAATTATGATATTATCTAATTATATAATTCTAAATTTTCAATCTCCGTCTGAATTTTTTTTGTTAGACTTTTAAAAACCAATTCATAGGAATGGTTTATGAGTTCAAAAATCATTTTGTCTGTCACATTTCGATTAATATTTATGGTGTTCCAATGTATTTTGCTCATGTGATAACCTGGCTGTATATCTTCAAATTCGGCACGGAGTTCTTGAGCCCTATTCGAATCACATTTTAAACTAACACTTGGGCTTCCGTTTTCAAATCCGGATAAGTTGGCTAATGCAAACATTTTGTTACCAACCTTAAAAACTAAAGTATCTTCGTCGAAAGGAAAATGTTCTGTTGCTGCTTTTTTAGAAATACAAAATTCGTAATAGCTTTCTAGATTCATTTTTTACTGATTTATATTTTTTATTAATTCATATAAAACGGGTTTACTAGGGCTTGCATCGTTTACAAAATTTACTATCTGCAAATTTAACAAATAGTTCCCATCAGGAATTTTATTTTGGACAAAAATCATTTCGGTAATCGTGCAGTCTAACCTAGCATCGGGATTCAAAATATTAATATTTTTGACATTCCAAAAAGCTTTATGCGCCAATAATCTACCTTCATCTTTTTCTCGATCTACGCTTGGCAAATCGATTAGAAGGTGTTTTATTCCGATTTCTCGTATATAAATCGCAGCTTCTTCCGATAAATATGGAGGATTGGTATTGGAATACTTTTTAGTTAATTTATCGTTTTTGTTTGGTAACGTTCTAATAATTAATGCCTCGACCCTTGTCTTATCGAGCGCAGTCGAAATGTTTCTTTTTGTCTCATCGAGGGCAGTCGAGATGTTTTCTTTCGAAATAATATAATCTTCATTAGCAATTTCAGGTTCGACCGAAATCAATTCTGCCATAAAAAAAAACTGATTCAAACAATCATTAATCGAATAAAATTCACGTGTAATATGACCTAAACATTCAGTATGTGTACCGTGCCCGTGAGGATTAAAAAAAATATTGTTGAAATTGGTCGAAGAATTGCCACTAGAAACTTTACCAATCCAATCGCCAGAAATTACTGGCAACATTTCAGGTTTATCTAAATACCAAGCGATTGGGTTTTCATCAGTATTCGATAATGGAATCGAAATATCAATTGGTTTTGATAGATCGATTTGAAAATTGTGAATTTTTGCTAACATTGATCATTAATTTTTTGTCATTTCGAGGATAGGAGAAATCAATCATATAGAGTAAGCAATTAATGTGAATTCTCCTATCGTCAAACCCGGACCTGAAAGTGCTAACTGGTGAAGTACTGACAAATTTCTTATAAATTATTTTAATTCAAATTTAGCATAAATAAATCACTTGCAATACCATCACACAAAAATTTTCCTTTTTTGGTGGGTTTTAGAATGTTGTTTTCAAGAAATAATAAATCATCATTTAAGAATTTTTGAGTTTGCAGAATCAAATAATCTAAATAAGCTTTTCCAAAATCGGTTTCAATTTTGTCTAAGGAAATTCCCCAAATGGTTCGCAAACCAGTCATTACGTATTCATTGTAAATGTCGGTTTTGGTTAAAATTTCAATTTCATTTGGTAGTTTATTTTCGTTGATTGATTTGATGTAAATCAAATTATTGGCAATGTTCCAACTTCGAGAAATACCATTGTAACTATGCGCCGATGGACCAATTCCGATATATTTTTTGCCTAACCAATAACTCGAATTATTTCTAGAAAAATAATTTTCTTTGCCAAAATTCGATAATTCATAGTGAATAAAACCGTTTTTTGTGAGCGTTTCAACTAAAATTTCGAAATGTTCCTGGGCCACTTCATCTTTTGGATTATCGATTTTGCCAGATTCGATTAATTTTTTCAAAGCAGTTTTTGGTTCGACCGTCAACGCATAACTTGAGATATGATTGATTCCGAAACTTAGTGCAGTTTCGATGTTTTGTTTCCACTTTTTGTTCGACATTCCTGGAATTCCATAAATCAAATCCAATGAAATATTATCGAAATATTGTGTTGCAACTTCTAAACATTTTTTTGCCTCATCAGAATTATGTGCTCGATTCATCATTTTTAAATCGTCTTCAAAAAAAGATTGAATTCCAATGGATAAGCGGTTGACTCCAATTTTTGAAAGTTGAATTAAATAGTCTTCTGATAAATCATTTGGATTGGCTTCAATAGTGATTTCTGGATTTTCGGAAATTTTATAATTTTCATAAACCGAATCAATTAACAATTTCAAATCTGAAATCTGCAATCTACTTGGAGTTCCTCCACCAAAATAAATAGTTTCAACAACCTCATTTTCGAATTCTGATTTTCGCATACCAATTTCTTTAGCTAATGCCAAAACCATTACGTCTTTTTTCTTCATTGAAGTCGAAAAATGAAAATCGCAATAGTTGCAGGCTTGTTTGCAGAATGGAATGTGGATGTAAATGCCCATTTTTTTGTTTTTAGTTGCCGTTTAAAGTTGCATAGTGCAGAACTGATGATTGCAATTGCGGCTGAAAACTTTTTTAGATTACTCTTTTTTCATTATCCTTCACAAATGCATCCCAACCCGAATAACTTGTTGTTCCAACCACTTTTCCAGAATTAAAAAAATGACAAACTGCAGCCGCCAAACCATCGGTTGAATCGAGGTTTTTAGGCAATGTTTTTAATCCTAATAATTGTTGTAACATTTTGGCAACTTGCTCTTTACTAGCATTTCCATTACCCGTTATTGACATTTTTATTTTTTTAGGTTCATATTCAGTAATCGGAATATCTCTTGATAATCCAGCAGCCATTGCTACGCCTTGGGCTCGACCGAGTTTTAACATTGACTGTACGTTTTTTCCAAAAAATGGTGCTTCAATGGCAATTTCGTCTGGATTGTGCGTGTCAATTAATTCGATGGTTCGTTCGAAAATAACTTTCAACTTTTGATAATGGTTGTCATACTTACTCAAAATCAATTCATTGAGTTGCAAAAATTCCATTTTTTTGTTGACGACCTTAATCAATCCAAAACCCATGATTGTAGTCCCTGGGTCAATGCCTAATATAATTCTTTCTGTTGCCAATTTTTAGTTTAAAGTTTGAAGGTTTAAAAGTTTAAAAGTTTGTTACTTTGCAACAATGATTTCAATTTCTAACAAAAATAAACAATTACTTGTTCTTCTAATTAAAATTTTGATTGTTGTTGGTGCTTTTTATTTTATTTACAACGAATTGGCTAATAACGACAAACTCGATTGGGATAAATTTTTGGTTGTTTTCAATAAGAACCAATCGATTATAGGAATAATTTTTATTTTGTATTTGAGTTTTCAAAATCGATTTCTTGAAATTTTGAAATGGCAAAATCTGGTTTCAACTTTCAAAATAATTTCTGTTGGAGAAGCAACTAAACAAGTTCTTGCAGCATTAACTGCAGGGATTTTCACTCCAAATGGTATTGGCGAATATGCTGGAAAAGCCTTGTATTATGAAAAATCAAAAACAACAGAAATTGTTTTTCTAAACTTAATTTGCAATGGAATTCAGCTAATCTTGACCATAATTTTTGGGATTGTAGGATTGTGGCATCTTGGTTTTGTAAAACAAGTTCTAGAGATATTAGCTTTAATTTCGATTATATTTATTATTTTTTTATTTTTGAAAAGAGTAAAAATAAAAGGGTATTCAATCAATGATTTTATTTTAAAGTTGAATGAAATTCCAAAAACAATTCATCGAAAAAATATTTTGATGGGATTCGCACGATATTTGACATTTTCGCATCAATATTATTTTATATTTTTGGCATTTGAGGTTCATTTGCCCTATTTTTCGATGATGGCAACTATTGCAACCGTTTATTTCCTTGCCAGTTCACTTCCCAATTTTCAGTTTTTGGATTTTGCTGTAAAAGGCAGCATTGGTATTTATTTTTATAGTTTATTGGGCGTTAATCAATGGATTGTAATTTTTATCACAACTTTAATGTGGTTTTTAAATATTGTAATTCCAATTGCAATTGGTAGCTTTTATGTTTTAACCTATAAAATTCAAACAGAGAAATGATTTACGTTTTTATAGTCATATTATTGGTTTACATTTCTACAATTTCTTTGTTGATTTATGGTTTTGATAAAATTGAAATTATTACAACCAAAGATTTAAAATCAAAAAACAACTTTTCGATAATTGTTACTTTTCGAAATGAAGAAAACGATTTTTTAAATTTATTAAATTCAATTTCTAAATTGAATTATCCTAAAAATTTATTTGAAATTCTGGTTATCAATGACGATTCTGAAGATAATTCGGTTGCTGTTTTCAATAAGTGGCAATCAGAAAATTTAGAAATTTCATCGACATTATTGCAAAACATCCGAAAGTCAAATTCGCCTAAAAAAGATGCGATTGAAACCGCAATTTTACAAATCAAAAACAAATGGATTATTACCACTGATGCTGATTGTTTTGTGAATAAAAATTGGCTTTTAGTTTATGATAATTTTATTCAAAACAAT
>JAYWEG010000183.1:0-4009 GCA_043779445.1 Bacteroidota bacterium | reverse complement strand
ATAAATTAATTTCTGAAACTTTCTTTTTTAACTCAGAATCAGATAATTTCATTAATTCATCGCCAGAAATACTGTTTTCAAATCCTACAAAACCTATTTGTTTGGCAATAGAGGATGTTGTTTCGGCATTGTCGCCCGTGATTATTTTTACATTAATTCCTGCTTGGTAAAATTGTTGCAAAACAAGATGGATATTCTTTTTTGGTGGATCATAAAATGCCAATAATCCTTTAAATTTCAATTTGAATTCCTGTTGCGTTTTTGGATAATTTTTGCCTTCAAAAGTCGCTTCTCCAACAGCCAAAATTCGATAACCTTCTGTTGATAATGATTGTATGGCTTCTTGAATTACTGATTTTTCTTTTGCAGACAATTTTGAAATTGCCAAAATAGCTTCTGAACCTCCTTTTGCTGCAATGATTCGGTTTTCTGATTTATTTTCGAAAATATGCGTCATCATTGGTGGCTTGCCAGATAAAGGATATTCGTGCACCATTTTGTATTGTGAGCGTTCGTCTTTTGGCGTTTTTTTGGTGTAAATTTCGTGCAACGCTTTTTCCATTGGATCAAACGGAATAGATTCGCTTGCAAACATTGCAGTTGAAATTAATTGTATTTCTTCATCAGATAAACCGCTTTCTAAATCAGTAATTTCATTAGCTTTTAACGTGAAAATTTTCGCCAAAGTCATCGTGTTTTCAGTAATTGTTCCTGTTTTATCAATACAAATTACGGTCGCACTTCCAAGAGTTTCGACGGTTTTCATTTGCTTAACAATAATACCTTTTTTCATCATTCGCCAAGCACCCAATGCCATAAATGTGGTAAAAGCAATTGGGATTTCTTCTGGTAAAATACTCATAGCCAAGGTCAATGCTTTGAGTAAACTATCGAATAAATTATAAGAATGAAAATAATTAATTGCCCAAACAATTAAGAAAATGATTCCGCCAGCAATTGCCATTTTCTTGACAAAATTGCCAATCTGGATTTCTAATGGTGTTTTTTCTTCTTTAATTTGCTCTAAACTTTTCCCAATTTTGCCCAATTTTGTTTCGCTTCCAATAGCCGTAATTGTTGCAATTGCCAATCCGCTTGATACATTTGTTCCTTGAAAAACAAGATTGTCTTTACTTGATTTATCTTTGCTAACTGACAACGATTCGCCTGTTAAAATGGCTTCATTTACCGAAAAATCGTTAGAATGGATAATCGTTCCGTCAGCAGAAATAGATGTGCCTTCTTCTACCAACAAACTCTCGCCAATAACGAGTTCTTCGGTTTTTATTTCGATAGTTTTTCCGTTTCTGATTACTTTGCAGTTGGGTTTTGTAAAATCTTTTAGTTTGGTCAAAGCATTGCGACTTCTGGCATTTTGATACGAAGAAATACCAGATATCATTACAATTGCCGATGCCAGAAAAATAGCATCGGAAGTTTTGCCACTTATAAAATAAATAATTGATGCCACCAATAACAAAAAAATCATTGGATCTCTAACGAATTTTAAAATGGCTTTAACAACATGATTTTCTTCTTTTAATAATATTGTATTTTGACCATATTTTTTTCTTGAAGCAATTACTTCTACATCTGTTAAACCTATGATATTGAAAGTGTTTGTTGGCATAAATTTTAATATTTACTCGAAAACCACTTCTCCTTTTTCGTCTGTTTGCAAAGTAGCCTCTTCTGTAGGTAATGTAAAATAAAACGAAGATCCAACACCTTCAATGCTTTCTACCCAAATTTCGCCACCATTTTTTTCTAAAAACCCTTTTACCAAAATCAATCCAATTCCTGCACCTTTATCTGGATTTCGTTCTTTTACTAAAGTGCTAAATTCTGGAGAGAAAAGTTTATCTTGAATTTCTTTAGACATTCCAATTCCAGTATCTTTTATTTCAACAATAACTTTATTGTTGTAAAATTTTGATGAAATAATAATTTTGCTATCATTATTTGAATGTTTAATTGCGTTCGAAACGATGTTTTGAAGAATAGAAATTAGCATTTTCTCATCGGCAAAAACGATAGTATTTTCTGCAATTTCGTGATGAAGATTAATAGTTTTTAATCCTGCTGATTCTTTTAAACTATCAAATACGCTTTCAACAAAATGGATTAAGTCAATTTTGGTTGGCGAAAAAACTTGAGCAGCATATTTAATTCTAGCCCATTCTACCAAATTATCCAACATATTTAATTCATCTTTCGATGAGGTATAAACAAGATCTAACAACTCTTGAACACTTTCAGCATCCATTGTTTTAAAATTTGATTTTAAAAAATCAGTTGCGCCAATAATTCCTGCTAACGGACTTCGCAAATCGTGCGATAAAATGGCCATAACGCTTTCTTTGTGCGTGTTTAAATCTTCTAGGTCTTTGACGTATTTTTTTATGGCATTTTCAGATTTTTTTCGTTCGGTTAAATCTCTAAGAATTTTTACATATCCTAACATTTCGCCTTCATTACCAATTAATGGAAACACCAGTCCGTAGGCATAAAAAAGCGTTTTGTCTTTGCGAATGTGCCATCGGTTATCGGTTGCTCTTCCATCTTTTAAAGAAGATTGAATTTCGCTAGTTGGTATTTTATTTTTTAAATCTTCTTCAGTAAAAATAATATCAAATGATTGTCCAATTATTTCGTCTGTTTCATAACCAAAAATATTTGTTGCTCCAGAATTCCAACTATTAATAACAAAATTTGTATCTAATGTAAAAACAGAATAATCGTGCAGACTATCTAAAACAAGCCTATAAAACTCATTGGTTGGTAAATATTTATTATTAAAAATTTTGTGTTCATTATTGTCCATATTAACATTTTTTTAGATTTATGCTAGGGTTAAAAATAATGTAATTTGGAAATCTATTATTTCATAATTTTTTAAAAAAATTATAAAATTCACATATTTTTTTATTTCAATTTAAGTTAATTAATTCTTCATTTTCTGTTTTAGAATCAATCTAAGTGAAGTATCTTTCGTAAAATATGCCCAAGCCCAATTAATGAAAATAATGAGTTTATTTCGGACACTAACAATGAGCATCAAGTGCAAAACCATCCAAATTAACCAAGCAAAATATCCTTGAAATTTGAAAAATGGCAAATCGACAACAGCTTTGTTTCTGCCAATTGTTGCCATCGATCCTAAATCTTTGTACTCGAAATTTTTGGTTGGTTTATTTTGAATTAAATATTTGAAATTTTTGGCTAAATTCTTGGCTTGATTTATGGCAACATTTGCTAATTGCGGATGTCCTTTTGGATATTGAATAGTTTCCATTAATGCAATATCGCCCAAAGCATAAATGTTTTTTGAATTAATAACTTTATTTAATTGATTTACTTTCAGTCTATTAGAATTTGCATAATACAATTCTGGTAACCCTAAAATAGTGTTTCCCGTAACGCCTGCTGCCCAAATAACGGTTTTAGTTTTTATAGAATCTCCATTTTTTAAAGTCAATAATTTACCATCATAATGATTGACAATGGTTTCGGTCATGATAATAACGCCCATTTCTTCAAGGTATTTTCTTGAAGCAATTTTGGCATTTTCACTCATAGAATTCAGCGTGTTTTTGCTTCCTTCAATCAAGATTATTTTGAATTTAGAAAAATCGATTCCAGGATAATCTTTTGGCAAAATATTTTTTCTAATTTCGGCAAACGCACCCGCTAGTTCTACTCCAGTTGGCCCTGCTCCTACTATTACCAAATTCAATAAGCTTTCTTTAATGTTATCGTCGGCAGAAATTATATTTTCGAACGTTTGCAAAATATGATTTCTTATCGTTATTGCTTCATAAGTTGTTTTGAGTGTAAAAGCGCATTTTTCGATTTCTTGATTGCCAAAAAAATTAGTTTTGCAACCAATAGCAATTACCAAATAATCATATTGAAAATCACCAATTGTTGTGATAATTTTATTATTAATTTCATCGATATTCAATACTTCTGTTAAGCGAATTTGAAGATTTTTTTTGCCTTTAAAAAC
>JAYWEG010000182.1:0-4020 GCA_043779445.1 Bacteroidota bacterium | reverse complement strand
TTTTTCAAATTTGGGCATTTAACTGGAAGTGGACAAGCATGGGATATTTATATTCCTGGATTGTTTTATTGTATTCAATTTGGAGTTTTGCATGCTTATGAATATTACCAAGACAATCGAGAACAACAAAAAATTCAATCGCAACTTCGAGAATCATCCTTAAAAAGTGAATTGTCAGCTTTAAAATCGCAATTGAATCCACACTTTTTGTATAATGTATTTAATACTATAAATGCGTCTGTACCAAAAGAATTAGAAAAAACTAGAAAAATGATTGCAACTTTAGCGGATATGTTTCGGTATCAATTGCAGGCTTCCCAAACAGATTTTGTGGCAATTCGTGACGAAATTAATTTTGTGAAGCAATATTTAGAACTTGAAAAAGCAAGATTTGAAAATCGATTGCAAATAAAAATTACTATTCCAGAAAACATTCTCAACGAACAAATTCCGCCAATGATTATCCAACCATTAGTTGAAAATGCGGTTAAACATGGAATTTCTAATTTGATCGAAGGTGGAGAAGTTGTTATTGAAATTAAAAAAATCGACACCAAATTGCATTTTATAATTGCCGATACTGGAATTGGAATCGAAGATAAAACCCAAGTTTTCGGGAAAGGAATTGGTTTAACAAATATAAAATTAATACTAGAAAAAACGTATAATTCAACTTTAAAATTATCTGATAATTTACCAAAAGGATTAAAAATTGAATTCGAAATTGAAACCTTATGAAAAAAGTAATTATTGTGGATGACGAATCGGCTGGACGTAAATTAATCAAAGAATATCTCGAAGATTATTCGACTTATTTTATTGTTGGCGAAGCAAATAATGGTGTCGATGCTGTAAAAATAATCAATGAATTCAAACCAGATTTGGTTTTTTTGGACATTCAAATGCCGGGTATAAATGGTTTCGAAGTGATTAATTATCTCGAAGAAATTCCACAAATAATATTCTCAACAGCTTATGATAAATATGCTTTGAAAGCTTTCGAAGTTCACGCAGTTGATTATTTATTGAAACCTTATACCCAAGAAAGATTCAAAATTGCAATAGATAGAATTGATTCTAATTTCGAAAAATTGAGACCTTTTGCAGAAGATTTATTGATTAATAAAACCAATTTTCCAGAACGAATTTTAGTTCAAACTTCCAAAAAATTAATTACAATTGCCGTTAAAGACATTTTTAGAATTGAAGCTTTTGGGGATTATTCGAAGCTTTTTACCAAAGAAAATTCTTTTTTAAGCAATTTTGGAATTTCAATATTAGAGACTAAATTTAATCCCGAAATTTTTATTCGAGTGCATCGATCTTCTATTATAAACCTCAATTTTGTTAAAGAAGTTTCCAAAAATCTAACCGCTTTTGATGTCATTTTGACCAATAACGATTTAGTTCGAGTGAGCCGTGGCTATTTAGACAATATGAAAAAACTAAAATATTAATATTTACTTCTTCCTAAACAAACCATCTAACAAATCTTTTGCTTTGGTTTGTACCTCTTCTTTCGTTATTGGAACCTTTGTTTTGGTAGTATCGCCAGGTTTTTTGTTTTTGTTCAACAAATCGCTCAAGGCAGCACTTCCTTTGGATATTAGTTTTTCTTTTTGTTGTTTTACTAATTGATTTGTCAAATTCGTAACCGCACCTTTCATGTCTGTCGAAATTTTTGGGTTTGTAAAACTACCCGTCATCATTGCCGTAATCGGAATGTTTTCGAGTTTTGCAGCATCGGCTGGCGATAATTTTGCAAACAAGGCTCCAAGTTCGTTACCAAGATATTTTGCAGGAACATTTAGTTTCAAATCATAGTTCATATTTTGATCAAAACCATGCGAACCGCCAATGGTTGCTTTAATATCTTGATATTTAATCTCGAAAGGTTTTACATTTACTTTTCCGTCTTTGAAAGTCAAAGCGGCTTTTATATCATTTAGATTCAATTTTTTTAAATCTATAAATTTAAAATTCGAAGTCAACGAAGTTAACAAAGTAGAATTTGTTGGATTAATTGTTGTCGAAAGCATTTGACCTAACAAATCCCCAGAAAGTGATTTTAAATCGGGTTTCATAGAACCGTCGAGATTTCCATTTACTTTTATGGTTGAATTTAATTTTCCGTTAATGATTCCTGCAATTGGCGCAATTTTTTTCAGCATGTCCAACTGTGTGAACGATTGCGCAATATCCACTTGATTAAGACCTAAATTCATATTGAAAACTGGAACTTTACCTTTGGTTGAAACATCGCCATTCAAGCCAATTGTTCCTCCAAAAATAGAAGTTTTTACGTTTTGCATGGTAACTTTTTCGTCTTTTACAATCAGTTGACCTGAAACATCTTTCAGTATTAAATTATCATACAAAACCGTGTTCGCTTTTGCCGTTAAAGTACAATTCAAAAAAGCAGGAATCTTCATCGAAGTAGATTTTTTTAAAGTTGTAGTTTTGGTCTCAGATCCCGTTTTCGAATTAGTATCCATAAAATCTGAAACTGCAATTTGATTGGAACTCATATTAAAATTTCCTTTCAATTCTTGGTTTTTAAACATTAAACCATAGAAATTTTCTAAAACTCCAATAACGCTAATGTCGCTTTTTCCAGTTGTAGCATCAAATTTTTGAAGGTTGACTCTACTCGGATTAAATTGTACTAATGCTTGAGAAATTGTAATCGTTTTTCCGTTTGCATCAACATATTTAAAACCTGTTAATCCTATAGTCCCAGCATTGTTAATATTTGCATATTGACTATTGGTCACAGATTGCATGTCGAATTTGGTTGTGACATCGGCTTTTAGAATTCCGGTTAACGGAATTTTTAATTTAATTGGATAGGCTTGTGATAAGTTTGCAAGATTAATTGTTCCTTTCATGGCGGCATCTACTAAAGCATTTTGAGTTAAATTCTTGAAATTGGCGTGACCCGAAAACACATCTTGGTCAATTTGAAACGACAGTTTATCTAAATTTACATAAGTATCATTTGCAACACCAGTTTCGTTGATAATTTTGGTGTCAATTACAATTTTTTGAACCGATTTCGGTAAATTCGGATATTGAAAACTAGCATTATTAGAGGCAATAGCAATGTTGAATTTTGGAACCGAAGTTTTGCTCTGAATTCCTTTTGCAAAACCAACAACCGAAAAATCACCATTGGTTTTCACGCCATCTAATTTCGAAGCATAGGCTGCCGGAATTAGACCTAAGAAATTTTTAAACGACGATGTTGGCGTTTTGAACTTTAAATCATACTCTTGTCCTGCATCCACAAGGGCAATAAAACCATCAAATTCCAAAGGCAATTCATTAATCTTTCCTTTGTTTTCTTTGAACGTATATTTTTGTTTATCGAGATCAATTCCCAAAACAGCGTCCAGTGACAAGCGAATATTTTTCATGTAATTCACTTTGTCCATATCTAAAGAGATTTTAGCTTTAGTTTTTGTGTTCAAATCTAATTTAGAAGCTACAAAATCTCCAGTTCCTTCGTGATCTAAACTATCAATGACCATGTTGATTTTTGAGCGTTCATCGAAATATTTAAAACGGAAGTTCTTAATGGCATAATTCTGAATTTTCAAGGACAAAGGATCACTTTTTCCTGCTTCTTTTGATTTATTGTCTTTTAGTGCAATGTCAAAATTTCCGATTCCGTCTTTGTTAAAAAGTATGTTTATTTTTCCGTTCGATGAAGTTATGCCTTCAATATTCATGCTTTCGCCTTTGCTTTTAAACAATTCCTTAATAGACATTTTGAGGTTCAATTCGCCTAATGAAACCAATGTGTCACCATCAAAAGGAGCTTTGTTAATGATAAGTAATTTTTCTAAACTCACATTTGCATTCGGAAAATTTTTAAACAAACTCACATTAGCATCCGCAAAAGAAACTTTTGCATCAACTTTCTCGTTGATAGCATCTGCAATTTTTGATTTGATTTGGTCGCTAAAAAAATACGGAATTGCAAAAAGTGACACAATTATGAGAAGCAACAGAATACCA
>JAYWEG010000181.1:0-10053 GCA_043779445.1 Bacteroidota bacterium | reverse complement strand
AGATGCTAAAGGTTGTCCAATTGATAGCGATAGCGACGGTGTTATGGACGATATGGATCGTTGCCCAGATGTAGCTGGAGTTTTAGCACTAAAAGGTTGCCCAGATGCTGATAATGACGGAATTGCTGATCTTGACGATAAATGTCCGAATGCCAAAGGAACTTCTGAAAACAAAGGTTGCCCAGAAATTCCAAAAGCAGATATTTTGAGAATAACATACATAGGAAGTAAACTATTCTTCGAGAACAATTCAGATAAATTAAAAGTGGCTTCACTAACACAATTGGATGAGTTAACTAAAATATTAATGAAATACGACGGAGCAAGTTTAACCATCGAAGGAAATACTGACAGTGTGGGTAAAGACGATTTCAACATGACTTTATCGCAAAAAAGAACCGAATCTGTGAAACAATATCTTGTAGGTAAAGGAATTGCTGAATCTAGATTAACGGCTATTGGAAACGGAGAAACTAAACCAGTTGCAGATAATAAAACGGCATTAGGTAGAGCTAAAAACCGTAGAGTAGAATTGAAAACTAATTATTAGGTAGTAGTTATAATTAGGTTATTAGTTTTGTTTTTTGAAGGAAGTGGTTGCCAAGAAATTGGCAGCCATTTTTTTTAAATTTAAAACATTATTTTAAATCCTTTTCATTTAGGAAAAACTGCAACAAGAATAAACATATGAATATTACAACAATTACAGAAAGTTATACAACAAACAATCAACTACATTTCACAACCTTTATAAAATAATTTTTAAAAAAAAATCAACATGAAAATTGCAATTTTACTTTTGTTTTTTAGTTTGACATCTGCTAATTCTTGTAAGGATAATGAGGAAGCCGATACCGAAGAAATGAACCATTCCATGACAAGGAACAATGATTTAGTGCAATCAATAAATAAAACGTCAATAACAATGGATCATGCAAAAATGAATGGCGATTTCGATTATGATTTTGCAAATCTAATGATGATGCACCACCAAATGGCAATCGATATGAGCAAAGTCGAAATAGAAAGAGGCAGCGATCAAACCATCATTAATATGGCAAAAGGAATTGTTGCAGCACAAGAAATAGAAATTCGTGAAATGCAAGAATTTATTAAAAAATATAAAATTCCAATTACTACAAATCAAACATCAAATAGTTTTAAAATCGCAACCGAAATGAAATCGATGATGGATAAAATGAATGAAATCAATATATCTCAAAACATCGATAAAGATTATGTCGCCATGATGATTCCACATCACGAGAGTGCCATTAAAATGTCAAAATTGCAATTGCAATTTGGAACTCAAAATGATTTAGTTGACTTATCGAAAAATATTATCGAAGATCAAACATTCGAAATCGACGAATTCAGAAAATGGCAAAATCAATAATTAAAAAAGACAAAGAGTTTCTTTCATCAATTTTTAAAAAATCATAATGAATATTAATACATCTATTCTTAAAACACTTTCATTTCCGGTAAATTATTTAGAGAAAAAACAACAAATTACGTCAACAGTTATTTATTTGTTTTCGATTTTAATAGCAGCATTAACAATGATTGTGTTATTGGGTTTTCAAATTTTTTACATATTATAAAATCTAAAAATCATGCTAGAAGTTAAAAAAGAAGGAATTGTTCTAAGCAAATCTGACGCGGGTTTTGAAGTCGAAGGCGTCTTGAATCCAGCCGTTATTCATTACGGAGACTACATTCACATGTTTTATCGCGCGGTCGGAAAAGGTAATTTTTCGAGTATTGGCTATGCAAAATTCAAAACTCCGCTAGAAGTTATAGAGCGAATGGATGTGCCAATTATTTTTCCACAATTCGAATACGAAGAACATGGTGTCGAAGATGCAAGAATTGTTCGTATTGATGAACTTTTTTACCTTTCATATTGCGCCTATGATGGCGTTAATGCATTAGGTGCGCTCGCAACATCAACAGACTTAATTACCTGGGAGAAAAAAGGAGTAATCGTTCCACAAATGATGTTCGACGAATTCAAGCGTTTGGCGGGAACCAAAAGCAAGTTAAACGAAAAATATTTTAGGTATAACGAACACGAAGGCATAAAAGAAAAAAACGGAAAAAAAGTAATGATTTGGGATAAAAATGTAGTTTTTTTTCCACGAAAAATCAATGGATTAATTCATTTTTTGCATCGCATCAAACCTGATATTCAATTGGTTTGCATTAAAGAATTAAGCGAATTAACACCCGAATTTTGGCAAAATTATTTGTTGAGATTCAAAGATTATGTTTTGCTGTATCCAAAACTGAAACACGAAATTAGTTACATCGGTGCTGGTTGTCCACCAATCGAAACAAAAAACGGTTGGTTGCTTATTTATCATGGAGTTTATGACACTATAAAAGGCTTCGTTTATTGTGCTTGTGCTGCCTTGTTAGATTTACAAAAACCAGAAAAAGTGCTTGCAAGATTGCCCTATCCGTTATTTAAACCCGAACTCGATTGGGAATTACAAGGCGAGGTCAATAACGTTTGTTTTCCGACTGGAGCTGTTGTAATTGCGGATCAATTATATATTTATTATGGTGCCGCAGATGAGCGAATTGCTTGTGCATCAATGAGTTTGACAGAACTATTATCAGAATTAATGCTAAATCAAAAATGAAATGCGAACTAAAATATCAACTAATCACAGCTCTGTATTATCTAATCGGAAAATCAGAAAAACAATCAAAAATGTGGCAACAATTTTCAGAGATAATCAAAATATTTTGCCAGAAATTGTATTTATCACATCATATCCGCCTCGCGAATGTGGGATTGCAACTTACTCCCAAGATTTAATTTTTGCTCTGAATAACAAATTTCGAAAATCATTCGATATAAAAATTTGTGCACTAGAAAACCAAAATGACAATTATTTTTATAACGAAAATGTTGATTATGTTTTAGAAACTGATAATCAAAATTCTTATTTAGAATTGGCAGATAACATTAATCTAAACCAAAATATTTCGATGGTTTTGATTCAGCACGAATTTGGTTTATTCAAATCTAATGAAGACGATTTTGTAGCATTTCTAAAATCGTTGAACAAACCAATTATTGTTGCATTTCATACGGTTTTACCAAATCCAGATGATTTGCTGAAACAAAATGTTCAAGAAATTGATAAAATTGCAGAATCTTTTGTAGTAATGACCAAATCTTCGGCTAAATTATTAGTTGATGATTATGCTATTTCAAATGAAAAAATTGCCATAATTCCTCACGGAACTCATTTGGTTGAACACACAAGTAAAGAAGTATTAAAAGAAAAATATAATTTTTCGGGTCGAAAAATAATTTCAACTTTTGGCCTTTTAAGTTCTGGAAAATGTATTGAAACGTCTATAAATGCACTTCGAGAAATTGTAAAAAAACATCCAGAAGTATTATTTTTAGTCATCGGAAAAACACATCCAAATGTTATAAAAACCGATGGCGAAAAATACAGAAATACACTCGAATCAAAAATTACTGCTTTAAAGTTAAATAAATATGTCAAATTTATCAATCAATATTTGCCTTTAAATGATTTGTTAGAATATTTGCAACTATCTGATATTTATTTATTTACATCAAAAGACAGGAACCAAGCTGTTTCAGGGACTTTTTCGTATGCTATTAGCTGCGGTTGTCCGATTATCTCTACTCCTATTCCCCATGCCGTTGAGGTTTTACAAAATGGAACAGGAATTATCATCGATTTCGAAAATCCAAAACAATTGGCAGAACAAGTTAATATTTTATTGGAAGATGAGCAACTTCGAAGCGAAATATCGTCTAACGGAATTCATAAACTAGCACCAACAGCCTGGGAAAATTCGGCAATTGCACACGCATTATTATTCGAAAAAATTAGTGACGAAAAAATTGAATTGCATTATAAAATTCCAGAAATAAATCTTAATCATTTCAAGAATTTAACGACTGATTTTGCCATGATTCAGTTTTCAATCATCAACCAACCCGATATAAAAACGGGTTATACTCTCGACGACAATGCACGTGCTTTGGTGGCGATGTGTCAACATTTTGAACTGACCAATGACGAAAATAATTTAGAATATATCTTTAAATATTTCGAGTTTATTAAATTTTGTTTACAACCTGAAGGCTATTTTTTAAATTATGTAGATGTTGACAAAAAATTCACCAAACAAAATTCCGAAAACCTTGCCGATTCAAACGGAAGAGCGATTTGGGCACTAGGATATTTGCTTTCTATTTCGCATTTGTTGCCCGAGGAATTTTCGAAAAATGTGCAAAAAACATTTCAATTATCGTTATCAAATGTTGCTAAAATTCATTCACCTAGAGCGATGGCATTTATTATAAAAGGAATTTTTTATAGCAATTTAATCACCCAACCAAATGATAATATTTTGGTTTTAAAACATTTAACAGATCGATTAGTTCAAATGTACAAACATGAAAAAAATGAAGAATGGCAATGGTTCGAAAGTTATTTAACCTACGGAAATAGCATTTTACCCGAAGCTATGTTATGTGCTTATTTAGCAACTGATAACATTGTTTACAAAGAAATTGCTAAAACATCTTTCGATTTTTTATTATCTAAAATCTTTTATAACAATGCAATTAAAGTGGTTTCTAACAAAGGTTGGATGCACAATAATGATAATTCTCAAAAAGAAAAAATTGGTGGAGAACAACCCATTGATGTGGCATACACAATTTTAGCTTTGAGTAAATTCTACGAAACTTTTAGTCAAGCCGATTATTTGGAGAAAATGGAAATTGCTTTCGATTGGTTTTTAGGTAAAAATCATTTACATCAAATAGTATATAATCCTTGCACCGGCGGCTGTTATGATGGTTTAGAAGATACATACATCAATTTGAATCAAGGAGCAGAATCGACCGTTAGTTACTTGATGGCACGATTAACAATGGAAAAATATTTCGTCCAAACTGAAAAAAAAAGCAAAAAAATGATTTTCAAAATAAATAAAATAATTAAAAATCAGATTATAAACATATAAAATCATAAAAATGGCAATTAAAAAACAACATATAATCGCACCAAAAAAAAGCGATGCAAAGAAAAAAATTGACGTTTCTGAATCCAAAACCAAATCAAAAAATTCCAAACAAACTATTCGCAAAAAGTTAAATGAATTTGGCGATACCGATTCATTATAAAATTTAAAAACTATGACAAATCAAACCCAAAACCTTTTTATAGTCGAAGACAATCAAGAATCTTCTTTGAAATTGCATCAATTTCTGAATCAACGATTTGGCACAATTTACAATATTTTTACTTTCACTAACGCCGTTCAAGCCTTAACCAAAGTCGATGAAAACACAAGTGTGGTTGTTCTAGATTATGATTATTTTGGCGATGAAGGAACAAAAATTGTCAATTTTATAAAAAATATAAACGAAAAAACTAAAGTAATCATTCTTGCTAATAATGACGAAATTGGTTCCGAAATTGATCTTTTATTTAACGATGTCGACAACTATTTAGTCAAAGAAAAAGGTGTAAAAAAGAAACTCAATCGATCTTTGTTCGAAATTATATCCTATCCTGCCAACTATTTACAAGCACGATATAGTGTCAGTCAAGCATTCATTTATTTTGTATTTATTTTCATACTTTTTTCAATAATTGTTTTAGTCGGTATGCAAATCTTGTAAAACTATGAATATTGATAAGTTTTTAAAAATTTATATAACACATTAGCATTCAATAATTAGGAATTTTGTATAAAGTTTAAATTTTACAAAAATGACTACAAATCACATTCTTAAAGAAAAAGTAGAAAATAGTTTAGATTCTAATTCTATCACGAACAATATTTTAATATGTGCAAACGGTAACGAAATTACTTTGCAGGGAAAAGTGAATAATTATGATGAAAAAGACAAAATTGAAGAAATTACTTGGAATACCATTGGAGTACTATCTGTCAACAATGAATTATCAATTTTAAACGAAATGTAAATCATGATTATTAAAAAACACATCCTAGATGAAATTGTGCAAGAAATCGCCGATGAAGATCAAAATATATTCGTAGAAGAATTAATGACAATATATAAATCAGAGAAAAATTTGAATTCAAAATTGCCAACAATGATTTTAAATGCAAAATCTCACAAAATCGCTAATGGATTAATAAAGCATTTAAAATTTACACAAGAACATATATATCGGTTAGAAACTTTTTTTAAATCAATAAATCAACCCATAAATTATTAAATATGATACCAAAAATTGGAATATCCGAAATTCATCTACAAAGAAGTATCGATTTATTATCGGTGATGTTGTCGGACGAAATGACATTATACATCAAAACTCGCAAATTTCATTGGAATGTAGCAGGAGAAAGTTTTATGGAATTACATAAACTCTTCGAAGCACAATATACTGATTTAGAAATAATTATCGACGAAGTTGCCGAAAGAATCAACAAGCTTGGAGGCAAAACAATTGGTACGATGAGCGAATTCACACTACTTTCTAGAATTATCGAACATCCCAACAAATATCCAGTTCAAAAAGCCATGATATCCGAATTATTGTCCGATCACGAAATCCTAATAGCCGAATTGCGAAAAGATATAGATGTGTGCTCAGACGAATGTCACGACGCTGGAACAGCCGATTTGCTTACACGAATATTACAACAACACGAGTCCGTTGCTTGGATATTGCGCAGATATTTAAGTTAAATTTTTCTTGGGCATGACCCCGTGATTGCTTCTTACCTCGCAAGGACGGGGTCGCGCTTTCATTCCAATCTTTTTGTCGAAAAAATCGCCAAAAAGGATTTTCCCTTCAATCGCTCATGCAAAGAAGTAGTAACAAATAAACCTTTAAATTAATATAAAAATGATACAATACGAAAATTATTACTGGGGAATGAACATCATTTGGTGGGTTTTGTGGGTAATTCTATTATTCTGGATTTTCGCAATTCCATATGACGTTCCTGGACAAAGAAAAAGAAAAGACTCACCCTATCACATTTTACAAAAACGTTATGCAGCCGGACACATTTCGGAATCAGAATATTACGATAAGAAAAAAATCTTAGAAGAAGAATTCAAAAAATCTTAAATTTTTTTCAAATGAAAAATAAAGAAAAATTTCCGAAATCATCCAACGAACAATTAGAAAAAGATGGTTATCCAAAATATCCCGAAAGCGAAGATATTTATAACAAATTCGATAAAGAATTTGACATCGATCCCGAAAATATTTCTAAAAATAAAGAAATCATCAAAATCGATAAAAATCCTACTTGGAACGAAAAAAACTTCAACCAAGACCGTTCTGGCGATGATTTAGATATTCCAGGTTCAGAACTCGATGACGACCAAGAAAACATTGGTAGCGAAGACGAAGAAAATAATGGTTACAGCATTGGCGGCGATAATCACAATGATTTAGACGAAGATAATCAATAAAGAAAATGAAGATAGCCATTTTTGGAACCCAATTCTACGAACGAGAATATTTCAAAAAATACAATATTGAAAACAAACACGAATTAGTATTTTTCGAAGAAAATTTAAACTCAGAAACAATTTATTTGGCAAAAAGTTTTGAAGCGGTTTGTGTATTTGTAACCGATAAAATTGACAGAAATTGCATCGAAAAATTAGCAAAATTAGATATTAAAGTAATTGTTTTGCGAAGTGCAGGATTTAATAATGTAGATATTGAATCGGCTAAAGCAAATAATATTAAAGTCTTGCGAGTACCCGCCTATTCGCCCCAAGCCGTTGCAGAACATGCAGTTGCATTGATTTTGACTTTAAATAGAAAAACGAATAAATCTTACAATCAGGTTCGAGAAAATAATTTTTCTTTAGAAAACTTGATGGGTTTCAATTTATATGGAAAAATAATTGGCGTAGTTGGAATTGGAAAAATTGGTCGTGCATTTTGTACCATTATGTTAGGATTTGGTTGTAAAGTTATTGCATATGACATCAAAGAAAATGAGCAAATGAAAAGAAGTGGAGTTCATTTCAAAACGTTTAATGAATTACTTTCTGAATCCGATATTATATCAATCCATTGCCCATTGACCGAAAAAACCAATCATTTATTTAATAAAAAAACATTCGATAAAATCAAAAAAAGCACCATGATTATAAATACAAGTCGTGGCGGAATCATCAAAACTGAAGATGCAATAGATGCTTTAAAATCTGGAAAAATAGGATATTTAGGAATTGATGTTTACGAAAACGAAGGCGATTTGTTTTTTAAAGATCGTTCTCAAACCATCATTCAAGATGATGTTTTTGAAAGATTATTATCGTTTCATAATGTATTGATTACTCCTCATCAAGCATTTTATACACATGAAGCAGTAATTGAAATTGCCAAAATAACTATTAAAAATTTTAATGATTTTGCAGAAAATAGAGTTTTAGAAAACGAAGTGAAATAGTTAAAAAAGCAAATTGCAAAAAGTCAAATAAGCAAAAACTAAAAATCAAAGGATAAACTTCAAAATTTAAACTTATAAACTAAAAAAAATGATACGAACAGCAACAGCACATTGGGAAGGAAATCTCAAAGAAGGAAAAGGAACGTTATCCACGCAAAGTGGCGTACTGGAAAAAACCAATTACAGTTTTAAAACTCGTTTTGAAGAAGGCGAAAAAGGTACCAATCCCGAGGAATTATTAGCAGCAGCACACGCTGGTTGTTTTACAATGGCAGTTTCGTCTATGCTAAATGCAAAAGGAATTACTGCCAACAAACTCGATACAATTGCAACTTTGTCAATGGAAGGATTGAACATTACAGGTATGCATCTAAATATTACAGGTTCAGTTCCTGGAATAAATGCCGAAGAATTTGCAACCATAACCAAAGATGCCGAACAAAATTGTTTAATATCTAAAACATTAAACATTCCGATAACATCGGAAGTACATTTCGAAATATAATATTAAATTCTGTTTAATCATTTTTATTGATTTGAGAAGTTGGCGAAACGACATCTAAAACACAAGGAGTTTTCCAACTTTCCGCCTGTGACCAACGAAATGGTACGCGAGTTAGATAATCGTTAATCAAAATATAAAATGGTTATTCAGAATTTTATTTTTTAACAATATAAATAAAAAATTATGAACAATACAGAAAATTTAAACAAAGAAGAAGGCATTATCAAACTAAAAAAAATGGTGGATGATGTAAAATATTGCTTCTTTTCGACAGATCTAAAAAACGAAAACGAACCAACATCAACAGTCATGACCGCTCAAACTGTTGACGACGAAGGAAATATTTGGTTTTTTAGCGGCATTGACAGCGATAGAAATCGAGACATTAAAGCTAATAAAAAAGTACAATTGTATTTTTCTTGTCCAGAAAAAAATACGTATTTAACCGTAATTGGCGATGCAAATATCATAATAGATAAAAACAAATTTGCAGAATTATGGAACCCATTATTAAAAATTTGGTTCAAAGACGGAATAGAAGATAAAAACATATCATTAATTAAAGTTGCAACCAATACTGCAAGTTACTGGGATATCGAAGGTGGAAAAATGATTAATTTCTTTAAAATGGTTGCAGCCTTAATTACAGGTACACAAGTTAACGAATCCTCGCATGGAACAATTAAATTATAGCGTTATGAAAATATTAATCGTACTTACATCGCATAGCCAACTAGCAACAACAGACGGAAAAACAGGTTTTTGGATAGAAGAATTTGCTGCACCTTATTATATTTTTAAAAATGCAGGAGCCAAAATTACTTTAGCAAGTCCTTTGGGCGGACAGCCACCAATTGATCCAAAAAGTGATGCACCCGAAAATCAAACCGTAGCAACAATTCGTTATAAAAAAGACAGCGAGTTATTAGATTTAATGGCTAAAACTATAAAATTAGAAAATATTATTTCTAAAGATTTTGATGCCGTTTTTTATCCAGGTGGGCATGGTCCCTTGTGGGATTTGACAAACGACAAAAAATCAATTTCTTTACTTGAAGAGTTTTGGGATGCCAAAAAACCAG
>JAYWEG010000180.1:0-26915 GCA_043779445.1 Bacteroidota bacterium | reverse complement strand
TATCACTTTTTTATCACCCAAAATTTTACGATGACCAAGTCCTTGTGTGAGTTCTAAAGTTCCGTTTGATAAATTTTGATGAATGTTTTTAGCACAATTCACTAAAACTTCATAATCATTTTCATCATGAATTACCAATGTAGGGATTTTAACCTTTTTAGCTGCTTGGCTTCCTCCATAATTTTCCATAGATTCTCCAAATTGCTTTTCGAAATGTTTTTTCATACCAATAGCAATTTTTGGATTTAATGCTAATCTTGAAACAAAAACATCTAATATTTCTTGAATCGTGTCTCCAGATCCTATCACTGCCATTTTTGGAATTTTCACGCCACGACTCACAGCATTAAGAAGGGACATGCCTCCCAGGGAATGACCAATGGCTCCATCAAAACCATGATATTGTTTTTCTAATTCTTGTATAACGGCAATAAATTCCAGCATAATTGTGTTGCTTGAACCCGATTTTCCATGAGCGGGAGCATCAAAACTAATAGTAGAATATCCTAATTTCAAAAGCTCATCTGCAAATTTACATAATTGTGTTCCACGACCAGACCAACCATGAACGAGCAAGATTCTTTTACCACTTTGCCCATATTCATACACACAAATTTTTTTCTGAATTGAGGGAATATAAACCGTTTTCTGAATACTTTTTGAATCCATTTCGATTTCTCTTTTCGGAATTTTATATTTTAGGGGCGTAGTAAACAATTTTGCACAATACAAAACAGCAAGTTTAGTGGATATAAAAGACAAAAATGCACCAGTTAAGATAATTATTCTAGGAATTTTCAATAAATCATTGTTTTTTGTACTATTTTTTGCCATTTCAATAAATTTGAATGTATGTAATGATATTCTATTTTTTTTACTAATTTTAGATTTTTCAAATTTACATAAAAATGCAGAATCAAACCCGAATTATTATCGAAAACGTCCTTCCACAACTCGATGGAGGAGCTTTTTCAATTAAGAGAATTGTTGGTCAAAAAGTAATTATCACCGCCGATGTTTTTTCGGACGGTCACGATGTGATAGATTGCTGTGTGAAATTTAAACATGAAAAAGATAAAAAATGGCAAGAAGTTCGAATGAAACTTGTGGATAACGACTCTTGGGGTACAGAATTTTATGTAGAGAATCAAGGTTATTATACCTATTTTGTTGAGGGTTGGGTAGACTATGCCTTGAATTGGCAACATGGCACAGAACGAAAGATTCACGATAATCAATATGTAAAATCTGAATTATTAGAAGGAGCAGAGTATGTTCAAGCAATTCTGAAATTAGCAAACACTCAAGAAAAAGAATATCTAAAAAAAGTTGCTACACTTTTTGTTGATGAAAAAGAATATGACAAAGCCATTCAAGAAGCCACATCGTTAGAATTAACGCAACTTTTCAAGAAATATCCAGTTCGTTTTATCGAGAATAAATCCCTTGAACTACAAGTTTATGTGGATCGCAAAAAAGCATTATTTTCTACTTGGTATGAATTTTTCCCTCGTTCTACATCTTCAGAATCTGGCAAACATGGTACATTCAAAGATTGTGAAGCTTTGCTTCCAAGAGTTGCAGAAATGGGTTTCGATACCTTGTATTTTCCACCTATTCATCCGATAGGAGAAATTAATAGAAAAGGTAAAAATAATGCAACAAATGCTTCAGATGGCGATGTGGGTTCACCATGGGGAATTGGATCTCATCATGGTGGGCATAAATCCACTCATCCCGAATTAGGTACTATTGATGATTTTAAAAAATTAGTAAAAAAAGCACAAGATCTTGGAATTGAAGTGGCTATGGACTATGCCTTGCAAGCTGCACCAGATCACCCTTATGTTAAGAATTTTCCGCAATGGTTCAAATGGCGACCAGACGGAACTGTACAATATGCCGAAAATCCACCAAAAAAATATCAAGACATCCAACCCATTTATTTTGAAAGCGCAGATTGGAAAAATCTTTGGGCAGAACTTCTAGATGTTGCACTTTTTTGGATTGAGGAATGCAACATAAAAGTTTACAGAGTTGATAATCCTCATACCAAACCATTTTATTTTTGGGGATGGTTGATTTCAGAAATTAAGAAAAAACATCCAGATGTGTTATTTCTTGCTGAAGCATTCACACGACCGAAAATCATGAATGAATTAGCAAAACAAGGTTTTTCGCAGTCATACACCTATTTTACTTGGAGAAATTCTAAAAAAGAATTAACTCAATATGTAGAAGAATTAACGCAAACCGAACAAAAAGAATTTTATCGACCGAACTTTTGGCCCAACACACCAGACATCAACCCTTTTGCTTTGCAAGGCGGAAACGAGTCGGTGCATTTGCAAAAGTATTTTTTAGCTGCAACTTTGAGTTCCAGCGTTGGAATTTATGGACCAGTTTTTGAATACATGGTTTCAGCAGCAATGGCTCCAGGAAAAGAAGAATATTTAGATTCAGAAAAATACGAAGTGTATCATTGGGATTGGAAGATTGAAAATAAGTTGACGATGTTGATTACAAGAATTAATCATATTCGAAAAGAACAAAACTCGTTGCAACAAACCAACAATATTATTTTTTGTGAAACGAATAATGAAAATGTAATTTCATATTATAAATTTGATGATAACATGCAAAACGAAACGATGATGGTTGTTAGTTTAGACTCTGAAAATAAATCGGAAGCCATGGTTCGAATTCCAGTTGAAAAAATTGGAAATCATCCAATTCAAGTTGAAGATTTAATTACAGGAAACATTTATTATTGGGATAAAGAATGGAATTTTGTAGCACTTTCGCCAGATTTACCTTTTCATTTATTTAAAATTCTACGCTAAATTTTATGAAATATATTGAAAACTAATATTTATTTTATGCAAGAAAATAAAATCAACGAAGACGGATTTCAAAATCCATTTGTTTTCAAAGTCGATTGGAAAAATGCTTTTGAAGACAACGATTTTCTTAAAATTTTTTCATCGGATATTCTCGAAAACTATATCGTTAACAAACGATGGTATGGCGGAAAAGCAAGCACTTTGAAATATATTGAAGTCGTAGATTGGTTTAAAGTAACCTCCAAAAAAAACACGTATTATGGCGTATTGTTAGAAGTGAACTTTAAAGAAGCTTTTTATCAGCATTATTTCATGCCAATTTCTTTCATGAAAGAAGAAGACTTGGATACCAATACCATAATTGCTCCAGTAAAAATGAATGGTGTAGAAGGTTTTTTAGTAGACGCATTGCATCAGGAAGATTTTAAAAAACTTTTGTTCGATAAAATTGTCAATGCAGGCGAAAAAGAAGAATCTAAACTTCGTTTTCACAAAGGAAAAAATTTTTTAGATAAAGAATACATATCGTCTAAATTTATGGGGGTTGAACAAAGTAATACTTCAATCATTTACAATGGAACTCTGGTCCTCAAAATTTTTAGGCGTATTTATATAAGTACAAATCCAGATTACGAAATTAGTCGTTTTCTAACCGAAAGAATGGATTTTAAATCGGCTCCAGCCTATACAGGAAGCATAAGTGTAGCACTTTCGGAAGGAAATATAACACTAGGATTGATGCAAGAGTTAGTCCCAAATCAAGGAGATGCTTGGCAATTTATGTTAGAAGAAACAGATCGAATTTTTGATAATTTAAAAACTAAAAAAATTAATGTTGCTAAACTTCCAAATTTAGAATTGTTCAAAAGACTTAAAATTAACGAAGTTCCTCACGAAATAATCGACTGGGCCGGTTTAAGTATTTTTCTTAGCATTAACACTTTAGCTACTCGAACAGCAGAAATGCATATTGCATTGGGTGGAGATATTCACGATACTGCTTTTACCCCAACTACCTATAATGGTGATTACACAGTTTGGTTAAAAAACAGATTGACCTATCAATTTCAAAATCGATTAAATATTCTCGAAAATAATTTACACAAACTCGATGGTTTAACATTGGAATTAGCCAACCAATTTTTAGATAATAAAAAAGAAATCAGGAAATTATTTTTGGATTTTGATTGGACAAAAATGAAATCCGAACGTATCAGAATTCATGGGGATTATCATTTGGGACAAGTTCTAGTCAATGGCGACGATTTCTGGTTACTCGATTTCGAAGGCGAACCAGAGTCAACGATTCGAGATCGTAAAGTAAAACAACCACCTCTAAAAGATGTTGCAGGAATGTTTCGCTCGTTTCATTATTCAATTTACGCGACCATTTTCAATAACAAAGATAAATATCCATACGAACAAAAAGAATTATTTCAAGCCGGAGAAATTTTATTCAAATATTTTGTAGGTGTTTTTCTAAACACATATACAGAGATTGCTCAAGGCGGAAACTTGAATATTGGCTACCGTAAAGAAATCGATTTTTTGTTAAAATATTGTATACTTGAAAAAGCAGTTTATGAACTAGGCTATGAGTTGAATTCACGTCCTCGCTGGGCTGTGATTCCATTAACCGGAATTGCAAGTATAATGGAGTTTGAGACGAATTAATAATTTAGTTTCTTGTCCTCCCGATCGCATTTGTGGGATTCTGGAATAAAAAGCGAAATTTATTTTGTAAAAAATAGTGAATTAAAAATGTATTTACTTGTCTTTCAAGGCGCAGTCGGGGGATTCTGTTATAAAATTGAAATTTATTTTGTAAAAAAATCGTGAATTAAAAATGTTGTTTCTTGTCCTCCCGAGCCTTTCGTCTTCGCTCAAGACAGGCTAAAGTCGAGGGAATTAAATTAAAAAAATGAAGTTGTATTACGTATATATTTTAAGATGTAAAGACGATTCACTTTATACAGGAATAACAAATGATTTAGATAGAAGACTAAATGAGCATAATGATGGTAAACTCACAAATGCTTATACTTTTTCAAGAAGACCAGTTATTATGGTGTTTTATCAAGAATTTACAGAGCCAAAGCAAGCAATTTTTTTTGAAAAAAAATTAAAAAAATGGTCTAAAGTAAAAAAAGAAGCATTAATAAAAGGAGATTTTGATATGTTACAAACATTAGCAGAATGTAGAAATGCAACTAATTCAATTTATAAATAAAAATCCCTCGACTGCGCTCGGGAGGACAAGAAGCATAATTTTTTAACTCAAATTTATTTTATAAATACAATTTCTAGAATATGAAATAATTTATAGAAAACAAAAAATAAACCAATGAACAAAGTACAATCACATTCACTTTTTACAGATTTTGACATTAATCTTTTCAAAGCAGGAAAACATTTTCGTTTACACGAAAAACTTGGTGCGCATCTCCTAGAAAAAGACGGAGTAAAAGGCGTTTATTTTGCAGTTTGGGCACCATCGGCACGTTCAGTTTCTGTTGTTGGCGATTTCAATTATTGGATTCAGGGAGAACATCAACTCGAAGTTCGTTGGGATGCATCGGGAATTTGGGAAGGATTTATTCCAAATATTGAAAAAGGATGTACTTACAAATATAAAATACAATCCAATAATAACGGAATTATAACCGAAAAAGCTGATCCATTTGCTTTGTTTTGCGAACATCCGCCTCGAACTGCATCTGTGGTTTGGGATTTAGATTACGCTTGGAAAGACAAAAAATGGATGGATACCCGAAAAGATACAAACGGATTAGATAAGCCCTATTCTGTTTATGAAGTTCATCTAGGTTCTTGGAAACGAAACTCCGAAGGAAATTTTTTAACCTATTTGGAACTTGCGGATCAATTGGTTGCTTATGTCAAAGAAACGGGTTTCACGCATGTAGAATTTATGCCAATTATGGAATATCCATATGATCCTTCTTGGGGCTATCAACTTGTGGGTTATTTTGCACCAACTTCTCGATTTGGAAATCCACAAGATTTTATGTTTTTAGTAGACTCTTTTCACAAAGCAGGAATTGGAGTAATTTTGGATTGGGTTCCATCACATTTTCCAGACGATGCACATGGTCTAGGTTTTTTTGATGGCTCAAATCTTTTTGAACATCCTGATCGAAAAAAAGGTTACCATCCCGATTGGAAAAGTTTAGTTTTCAATTATGGTCGAAATGAAGTGCGCTCTTTTTTGATATCTAATGCCATTTTTTGGTTACAAAATTATCATATAGATGGACTCAGAGTTGATGCAGTTGCCTCCATGCTCTATTTAGATTATTCCCGAAAAGACGGCGAATGGGAGCCCAATGAGTTTGGCGGTCGCGAAAATTTAGACACCATTAGTTTTCTCAAAGATTTTAACGAAGCCGTATACTCTAATTTCGATGGAGTGCAAACCATTGCAGAGGAAAGCACCAGTTTTCCTATGGTTTCCAGACCAACATCCATGGGCGGTCTAGGTTTTGGTATGAAATGGATGATGGGTTGGATGCACGATACGTTAGAATATTTTCAAAAAGAATCGGTATATCGAAAATACCATCAAAACGATTTAACTTTTTCCATGACCTATGCCTTTTCCGAAAATTTTATGTTACCACTTTCTCATGATGAGGTTGTATACGGTAAAAAATCAATTGCAGGAAGAATGACTGGCGACGAATGGCAAAAATTTGCAAATCTTCGTTTGTTATATGGTTATATGTTCACCCATCCGGGAGGAAAATTATTGTTTATGGGGTCTGAATTTGGGCAAAGTGAAGAGTGGAATTTCGAAAGTAGTTTGCAATGGCATTTATTAGAATTTGGCTATCACAAAGGGATAAAACAAGTCATAACAGATTTGAATTCTTTATACAAAACCTATCCAGCCTTGCACGAAAAACAATTTTCACAAGATGGTTTTGAATGGATCAATTATTCCGATCATCAAAATGCAGTAATGTCATATATTCGAAAAGGAAATGATTCAATAGAAGATTTAATTGTAGTTTGTAATTTCACACCAATGGTTCGAGGAGAATATAGAATTGGTGTTCCAAAAACTGGAAAATTAACTCAAATTTTCAATTCTGACGATCAAAAGTATTCAGGAAGTGGAGTCTCCAATGAAAAACCTATAAAAATAGATACTTTAGCATGGGATAATCGAGAATTTTCAGCAGAACTAGTTTTGCCACCTTTGAGTGTTACGGTTTTTAAAATTTCTTAACATAATTTATTTATCATTAGAAAATAATTTTAATTTTAAAAGTAATTAACTACAACCTTTGCGAACTGTTGATAAAATTCAAATAAAGAAACTTCAATTCTTTGTAACTTTGAATCTTTGAAATTTTTATAAAAACATATGATTATAAACACCGAACTCGAATATAAAGGAGATTTATATCCATCCAAAATAACCAATTTTAAACATGAAGTTGATAGTGTTTATTTTCATACAGATAACAGTGTAATTCTAAAAATAACCGTACTTCGAGATAGTTTATTACGTTTTCGATATACCACAAAAGGATATTTTAGCAATGATTTTTCGTATGCTATTGATAAAACACAATCACATGGCTATAACTTTTTAGAAGTAAAAGAACTTATTGAATTTTATCAGATTAAAACCAGTAAAGTAGTTTGTCACATTCAAAAAGTTGATTTACGAATTTCAATTTTGGATCTCGAAGGAAATCCAATTCTCGAAGATGAACTAGGATTTCATTGGGAAGAAAGTTACGAGTTTGGCGGAAATATTGTCAAAATGAGTAAAACTTCTAAAGACGGCGAATGTTTTTATGGTTTAGGAGATAAAGCCTCACATTTGAACCTAAAAGGCAAAAAAGTCGAGAACTGGGCAACAGATCAATATGCTTTTTCAAAAGATCAAGAGCCATTGTACAAAGTAGTTCCGTTTTACATTGGTTTGCAAAACAAACAATCCTATGGAATTTTCTTTGACAACACCTTTAAAACAACATTCGATTTTTCTCACGATCGCAGAAATGTAACCAGTTTCTGTGCGGACGGTGGCGAAATGAATTATTATTTTATTTATGGTCCAGCCATGAATGATGTAGTGACTACTTACACCCATTTGACAGGAAAACCAGAGTTGCCACCGCTTTGGGCTTTGGGATATCATCAATGTAAATGGAGTTATTATCCAGAAAGTAAGGTAAAAGAAGTTACTTCGAAATTTCGAGAACTTCAAATTCCTTGCGATGCAATTTATCTTGATATTGATTATATGGATGGTTTTCGATGTTTCACTTGGAACAAAGAATATTTTCCAGATCCTAAAAAAATGGTTGCAGAATTAGCCGAAGATGGCTTCAAAACCGTAGTTATTATAGATCCTGGAATCAAAATAGATAAAGATTATTCGGTTTACAGTGAGGCTTTGGCCAAAGATTACTTCTGTAAACGTGCTGATGGTCCTTACATGAAAGGAAAAGTATGGCCTGGAGAATGCAATTTCCCCGATTATACCAATCCCGAAGTTCGTGAATGGTGGGCTGGATTGTTCAAAGAATTAATTTCCGAAATTGGAGTAAAAGGAGTTTGGAACGACATGAATGAACCGGCGGTTATGGAAGTTCCAGGAAAAACATTTCCTATGGATGTTCGACATGACTACGATGGAAACCCTTGTTCGCACCGAAAAGCACATAACATATACGGAACGCAAATGGCTCGAGCCACATACGAAGGAGTAAAACGATTTGCCTATCCAAAACGCCCATTTATTATTACACGCTCAGCCTATTCAGGTGCGCAACGCTACACATCTTCTTGGACTGGTGATAATGTAGCAAGTTGGGAACATTTGTGGATCGCAAACATTCAAATGCAACGTATGTCGATTTCTGGAATGGGTTTCACTGGATCAGACATTGGAGGATTTGCTGAACAACCATCTGGTGAGTTGTATGCACGTTGGATTCAATTGGGAGTTTTTCATCCGTTTTGTAGAACACATTCTTCTGGAGATCATGGCGATCAAGAACCTTGGTCATTTGATGTAAACGTTGTTAATATAACAAGAAAGTTTGTCAATCTTCGCTATCAATTGTTACCCTATTTGTATACCATGTTTTGGGAATATGTGAACGATGGAGTTCCAATGCTAAAACCTTTAGTATATTTCGATCAAAACGATATTCAAACCCATTACAGAACCGATGAGTTTATTTTTGGTAATCAGATTCTGGTTTGCCCAATTCTAGAACCGAATGCACAAGGACGCAGAATGTATCTTCCTAAAGGAAATTGGTATAATTATTGGACAGAAGAATTGATTGAAGGACAAAGAGAACTTTGGGTAAAAACCGATTATGATCAAATTCCAATTTTTATAAAAGAAGGTGCAATCATCCCGAAATATCCTGTACAACAATATGTTGGAGAATTAGATTTTGATGAAATTACGTTAGATGTTTACCATAAAATTGGTAAAGAAAAATCGGTATTGTACGAAGATGCACAAGATGGTTATGATTATAATAAAGGAAGATACAGTCTAGCGACATTTAGTTTTAGAGGTAAAGAAAACGAAATTACTATTTTGCAACACAAAGAAGGTAAATTTGATACTAAATATTCTAAATTTAAAATCAATTTACATGGTATTCCTTTCAAAATTTTGAAAATTGAATTTGATAACGAACAAGTTTCTTTCGATGATGCTGATTTTGATGGAGTTTCCTCGTTGTATATTCATAAAGATTTCACAGAACTTCACATAATTGGAGAATAACTATTTATTTTTGTGTAATTTTATAGAAAATTAATCAAATGAAAAAAATAGAGATATTAGTTCCGATTTTTGTATTCTCAATGATTGTTTCTTGTGCCACAAATCCATTTACGGGTCAAAAAACTATGGCATTAGTTCCAGATAGCGAAATTTTTCCCTCTGCTTTTGCTCAATACGGACAATTTTTGGCAGAAAACAAGGTAATTTCTGGCACAGCCGATGCAAAACGGGTAGAAACGGTTGGAACAAAAATTAAAATTGCCGCAGAAAAATGGTTAAATGCTAATGGAAAACAAGGTTATTTAGATAATTATCAATGGGAATATAAGTTAGTCGAAAGCAAAGAAGTAAATGCTTGGTGCATGCCTGGAGGAAAAATTGTAGTATACTCTGGAATTTTACCAATTACTAAAGACGATGCAGGTTTAGCTGCCGTTTTAGGTCACGAAGTCTCACATGCTCTTGCCAATCATGGACAACAACACATGAGCGCAGGATTGCTGCAACAACTTGGTGGTGTGGCAGTTGGTGTGGCAGTCGGAAACAAAAGTCCTGAAACGCAACAAATGATCATGCAAGCCTATGGAGCAGGAAGTCAAATTGGCGTGATGTTGCCATTTAGTAGAAGTCACGAAAGCGAGGCAGACCAAATTGGTTTGACTTTGATGGCAATTGCAGGTTACAATCCAGATAATGCTGTAGCACTTTGGGAACGAATGTCTGCTAATTCTGGTGGAAAAGCTCCGCCTGAAATCATGAGTACGCATCCATCAGACGCAACAAGAATCGCAAATTTGAAATCATTGTTACCCTCTGCAAAGGCAGAAGCCAAAAAATTTGGAGTAGTTTTTAAATAATAAAAAGATAAAATAAATAGAGAAGTCATTTCAATGGAAGTGACTTTTCTTTTTTATATTTGCATCTATAAAATCTAACTTATGATTGATTTGCCAAAAGGAAGTAAAAAATTATTAAATGCTTGGGCATTCTACGATTGGGCTAATTCAGTATATCCATTAGTGATTTCTTCCGCAATTTTCCCTATTTTTTACGCATTAATCTTCAAAAATAATCACGATGTTGAACTTTTTGGAACACATTTTAGTAATACGGCATTAATAAGTTTTATAACTTCATTTGCATTTTTAGTTGTAGCCATAATTTCCCCAATTCTTTCAGGAATTGCAGATTACATCGGAAATAAAAAAAGATTTTTACAATTGTTTTGTTTCATAGGTTCTTTTTCTTGTATCGGATTATATTGGTTCGATTTAGAACATATTAATATAGGATTACTATTTTATTTTACCGGATTAATTGGTTTTTGGGGAAGTTTGGTTTTCTATAATTCTTATTTACCAGATGTTGCATTCAAGGATCAACAAGATGGTATGAGTGCCAAAGGATATTCTTTGGGTTATATCGGTAGTGTAATATTGTTAGTATTGTGTTTATTTATCGTAATAGGAAAAGAAGGTCAAGATGCAATTAATGCCATGCGTTTGTCATTCGCATTAACTGGTATTTGGTGGTTGGTTTTTAGTCAATATACGTTTTATTATTTGCCAAAAGGGAATAAAAGTGAACAAAAAGTAACAAGTAAAATTTTTTTCAATGGTTTTCGAGAATTAATAAAAGTTAAAAATCAATTATTTCAGAATTTAGAATTAAAACGTTATCTCATTGCTTTTTTTGTATTTAGCATGGCAGTACAAACCGTGATGTTAGTGGCAACCTATTTTGGTGAAAAAGAAGTTACTTGGGAATCTGATTCTCAAAAAACAATGGGACTAATAATTAGTATTTTAGTCATTCAAGTTGTAGCAGTTTTAGGTGCAGTTTTAACTTCAAAAGCATCTCAAAAATTTGGAAATATTCCAACATTAATATTTATAAATGGTGTTTGGGTAGTGATTTGTTTGTGTGCCTATTTTGTAACTCTGCCAATACATTTTTATATAACTGCTGGATTTGTAGGTTTAGTTATGGGTGGAATTCAGGCTTTGGCACGTTCTACCTATTCTAAATTTTTACCCGAAACCGAAGATACAGCTTCGTTTTTTAGTTTTTACGATGTTACCGAAAAAATCGGAATCGTAATCGGAATGTCGATTTACGGAATTATCGATCAAGTTACAGGATCCATGCGCAACGCCATCGTTTTTCTTGGATTATTCTTCTTTATTGGATTACTTTTATTGCTTAGAATTCCAAAAAAAAATGCTCAAATCTAATTGAGCATTTTTGAGAAATACGTTTATTAAACTAAATATTTTTATTTTTTTCTAATATTTCCAGAACCCGAAACTTTGGTGTCTTTGGTTTTTGGGTCACCTTTGTAGATGATATCTCCAGATCCAGAAATTCTTGCTGTTAAATTTTCGGAACAATTAACTCGAATATTGCCAGAACCAGAGATTCCAGCATCTACATCTTTCGATACTAATTCATCTGCAGTTATATCTCCAGAACCTGATATTCTAGCTGTTAATTTATCGGCTTTTCCTTTTAAACGAACATCACCAGAGCCTGATAATTTTGCTTCTAAATCGCTTGAATCAACATCTAGATTCACATCGCCAGAACCAGATAAAGTTGCCGTAAATTTGTCGGTTTTGATTTGATTTTTAGTATTCACATCTCCTGAACCAGATAACGAAACTGCACTAATTTTCTCAAAAGGAACTGTCACTAAAATTTTCATGCTTTTGCTTGGTTGTAAATTTTTCCCTTTTTCTTGATAGATTTTCAATGTGTTTCCCTCAACTTCGATTTTAATGAATGGAAGCAAGTTTTCTTCGGCTTGAATGTTAATTTCTCCTTCTTTTCCGGCGACTAAATCAATATCAAAAAAACCTTGGAGTTTGATTTCATCATATTCAGCAGAGCTTCTTTTTTCTGTTTTTAGGTTTCCGTTTCCTTTAATTTTTTCACCCATTCCCCAATTTTGAGCATTTGTAAATGACGAGGTTAGCAATAATGCAACAATCGATAGTTTAATTGAATTTTTCATAAAAATTAGTTTTAAAATTGTTATTATTTTTTGATTAAATTTATATTTCCGTATTTTGTTTTTAAGTTTATTTTGTTGGCTCCTTTTTGTTTGTAAAATCCATTAATTTGTTTTGAATTATTTGTAATTTCTTTGTTAAAAACTTCAATTTCAGAATCATATCGAACATCGCCATATTTTGTTTGAACATCCAAATCAAATGCATAATTTGAATCAAATCCAATATTCAAATTAGAATATCCTGAATCTATATTCACATTATTTGCTTTTTCGGTTATAGAAATAATGTTGATCTTGCTATAATTTGTATTGACATTTAAACTGTTGAACAGTTCTCCAATATTCAATGTCATATAATTTCCAGAACCAACAATGGTATTGACTTTAGAAAAATTTAATTTCCCATAATTAGAATCGTAATTTACAGATTGACAATCAGTAACAATAACATCAGTATAATTAGAATCTAAATTTAGTTTGCTAACTTCGTTGATTTTTAGACCAGAATATTTGGCATTTATAATTAAACTTTTAGCGAATTCAATAGTAGAATTAGGGCAATAACCAAGTTCAATTATGTTTAAATTCCCGTTTAATTTCCCAAGAATAATTTTTCCATATTTACAAATTATACTTACATTGGCATTCAAATCATCTGCAATAATATTTCCATATTTATTAATAAATTTCACGCTTCCGTTTTTTGGAATTTTAATTACATAATTGATTTCGAAACTATTAGTGTTTCCGTTATTATAAAAATCAGCACTTTCGATAATTGTTTTTGCATTGACATTGTTTTTGAAAGCATCAATTTTCACATCAATATCATTAATTCGTTTTTCGACCCATTTTTCGCTATCTCCAGAAACTTTTATCAGAATGTCCAATTCAATTTTGTTTTCGTCCCATGTCGAAACCCTAATATTCCCATACATATTTTCTACATTGATACCTGCATCTGGATTTACAAAATAGGCTTTGTTAATTGTTTTTTGTTTTGTAAATGGTAAATCTTCGTGAAATGAAAATCCCAACAAAGGAATCAACACCATGATAATTAATAATTTATAAGGTATTTTCATGAGAAGTATTTTTAATTTTTTCATTATCTTCAATATGTTGCATTACATTTTGCAAAAAAGAAATTCGGGTTTGCAAATTGGACATTAAAGCCATTATTATAGATTTATTTTCACCGTTATTTTTCAATTCTAGAATAATGTTTTGATAATCTAAGTCTAAAACTTTCATTTCTTTTAATGCATCAGCGATAATAATTTCGTTTTCTGGAGATTTTTTGGCTTTTATTTTTATAAATTCTTTTTCAATCAAAACCGTAAAAATCGAATCTGTTTGTCTTGTTTGTACAGATGCAAACTCAAGATTTTTAGGTTTTTCATTCTGTTTATAAAAATATGAAATCCCAATAAAAATTATCAATGAAGCCGCAATGGCTATTGGAATAAAATAATTACGTTTAGATTTTTTTTGTTTTAGTTTATTCAAAAAATCATGTTTGTGATTGGGCTTTAATTCTTGAATATCCCAATTATTTTTGTGTTTTGTAAACAGTTTTTCTAATATGTCATGTTCCTTTTTCATAGTTCCTCTAATTTTTTTCTTAAACTTTCATTTGCTCTGCTCAACGTTGTTCTGCAATTCGTTGCACTAATTTTTAGAATTTCGCTAATTTCTTCGTGATCAAAACCTTCAATGTAAAAAAGTGTTAAAACCATTCTGTAATTGTCATTCAAGGATTGAATACAGGCTAAAACTTGATTTATTTTCAAATCTGTAAAATTGGAATCATCAGCCAAATTTTCATTTGAATCCTCTATTCTACATAAATTTTTCTCAAAATCTTCCATTTGAAATTGATTGTTTTTTCTGTAAAAATCAATGCTATAATTCACAATAATTCTTTTCAGCCAGGCTCCAAAAGCGACCTCTTGTTTGTAATTATCGATTTTAGTAAACGCTTTCAAAAAACCTTCTTGCATCACATCTTGAGCAAAATGTTCATCTTTTACAATTCGAAATGCTACGTTGTACATCGCTTTGCAATAGCGATTGTAGATTTCGAATTGCGCTTTCTGATTTTTGTCTTTGCAAAGTCTGATTAACTCTTCGATATTTTGATTGGTACTATTCAAAAAATATTTTTGTTTATATAAAGGACTTTAGTTTTTTTTATTTGTTACAGTTTCCAGAAATAAATATAACCTTTTTTTATTTGTCATAATTTAATTACTTTTGTAAAAATAAAATATATGAAAATTATTAAATCAATTTCAGTTCTAACGTTGCTATTGTTTCTAGGATTTGTAACTTCTTGCACAACTAAAGATGAAGCGTTAGATCCAGCGTTACCAAAAAATCAAGTTGCAACGACTAATTCGACTACAAATCCAATTCCGACTCCAGTTGCAAATGGCTCTTTTACTGTTAGTGTCGATGGACAAACATTCACAGCAACAAATATCACAGCGGTTAGACAGGTAATAACTTTAGGAAATATTAATGCATCTCAAATGACAATAACCGGAATTTCAGTTGGATTAGTAATTTCTCAAATTACAATTCAGTTAGTTGAAAAACCCTCAAACGTTTATACATTAGGAATTCTTCCTACTGAAGGTGTTGTGTACATGTCAGAAGATGTTTCTACTCAAAATCCATTTTTTATTAGTTCTAATCCGCTTTTGGTCTCAAGTAATGTTGGTCAAGTTAATGTAACTTCAATTAATAACACAACTAGAATCATTTCAGGAACTTTTAATGGAACAATAAAGCAATATTCTTTAGGAACAAATAATTTGTTAGGAACAAAAGTTCTAACTAATGGGGTTTTTAATAATGTAAATTTTGTAGTTCAATAATTAAAATATAACAATCTTTAATCCACCTTTTTGGTGGATTTTTTTTGCAAAATAAATAAACAGGCGTTAAAATTGTACTAACAACCTTCTTTTCATCGTTTTTTATAAAAAATACTATTTCTAAATAGTATCTTTGCAATCGTTTTCAATTACTAAAAAAGACCGATTTATATATATGTCAGATCACAAAATATTTTCATTAGACAATTTTTCCTTTCAAGAAGTTGATTCAGAAGCCGATTTAATTCCGCTTTTAACTCGCGAAGATGAAGAGGAAATGAACAACGAAAAATTGCCCGAAACTTTAGCAATTCTTCCGCTTCGAAATACTGTTTTGTTTCCAGGAGTTGTAATACCAATTTCAGCAGGACGCGATAAATCCATAAAACTCATTAATGATGCTAACGATGCTGGAAAACTTATTGGAGTAGTTGCTCAAATCAGTGAAACTGACGAAGATCCTAATTTTAATGAAATACATAAAATTGGAACTGTAGCAAGAATTCTTCGTGTTATAAAAATGCCCGATGGTAACATCACCGTTATTTTACAAGGAACAAAACGCTTTGCAATCCAAGAGTCCGTTCAAGAAAATCCCTATTTTGTTGTAACAGTTGCAGAAGTTTCTGAAAAAAGACCAAGCAAAATTGATACAGAATTCAATGCCATAGTGGAGTCTGTAAAAGAACTTGCAATTCAAATCATAAAAGAAAGTCCAAATATCCCTTCCGAAGCCACTTTTGCCATCAAAAATATTGAAAGTCCACCGTTCTTGATTAATTTTGTTTCTTCGAACATGAATTTAGGAGTGAATGAAAAGCAAGAACTTTTAGCAATGAATGTGTTAAAAGAACGTGCTTTAGAAACCTTGCGTTTCATGAATTTAGAACTACAAAAGCTTGAACTCAAAAACGACATTCAATCCAAAGTACGATTCGATTTAGACCAACAACAACGAGAATATTTCTTGCATCAGCAAATGAAAACCATTCAAGAAGAATTGGGTGGAGCCTCTCAAGAAGAAGAAATTGAGGATATGCGTGCCAAAGGAAAGTTGAAATCTTGGGACGAAAAAACAGCAAAACATTTTGAGAAAGAAGTTTCTAAAATGCAACGAATGAATCCACAAGCACCAGATTTTGGAATTCAAAGAAACTATTTAGAATTGTTTTTAGAATTACCTTGGAATCACTATTCTAAAGATAATTTTGATTTAAAACGCGCTCAAAAAATATTAGACAGAGATCATTTTGGGCTCGAAGATGTTAAAAAAAGAATGATTGAACATTTAGCAGTTCTAAAATTGCGAAATGACATGAAATCACCTATTCTATGTTTAACTGGGCCTCCAGGAGTTGGAAAAACGTCTATCGGAAAATCAATTGCAGAAGCACTTGGGCGAGAATATGTTCGAATTTCTCTCGGGGGATTAAGAGATGAAGCAGAAATTCGTGGTCATCGAAAAACCTACATTGGATCTATGCCAGGTAGAATTATTCAGAGTTTGAAAAAAGCAGGAACAGCAAATCCAGTTTTTGTTTTAGACGAAATTGATAAACTTTCAAACAGCAATCATGGGGATCCATCATCAGCATTATTAGAAGTTTTAGATCCAGAACAAAACAAAGAATTCTATGATAACTTTCTAGAAATGGGTTTCGATTTATCGAAGGTGATGTTTATTGCAACTTCAAACAACATGGCAACTATTCAACCAGCATTGAAAGACAGAATGGAAGTTATTACCATGTCGGGCTATACAATCGAAGAAAAAGTAGAAATTGCCAAACAACATTTGATTCCAAAACAAATAAAAGAACACGGATTAACTCCAAAAGATATATCGATAGGGAAGAAGCAACTCGAAAAAATTGTCGAAGGCTACACTCGCGAGTCTGGTGTTCGTGGACTTGAAACCAAAATTGCACAAATGGTTAGAAATGCAGCCAAATCGGTTGCAATGGAGGAAAAATACAATATTAAAGTTGAAGAAAAAGACATACTTTCTGTGCTTGGTGCAGCGCGTTTGGAACGAGACAAATCCGAAAATAATGATGTTGCTGGAATAGTAACTGGCTTGGCTTGGACAAGCGTTGGTGGAGATATTTTGTTTATCGAATCACTTATTTCTGCAGGAAAAGGAGCCATGACTATTACAGGAAATCTTGGAACAGTCATGAAAGAATCTGCCACAATTGCATTGGAGTATATTAAAGCCAATGCGGAATTATTGGGAATTAATCCAGAAATTCTTCCAAAGTATAACATCCATTTACATGTCCCAGAAGGAGCAACACCAAAAGATGGACCAAGTGCAGGAATTGCAATGTTGACCTCTTTAGTATCTCTTTTTACTCAAAAGCGAATCAAGAAAAGCATTGCCATGACAGGCGAAATTACTCTTCGTGGGAAAGTTTTACCGGTTGGCGGAATCAAAGAAAAAGTTTTGGCAGCCAAAAGAGCAAATATCAAAGAAATTATTTTGTGTCACGAAAACAAACGTGATATTGATGAAATAAAACCAGAATACCTCGCTGGAGTTTCATTTCATTATGTAAAAGAAATGCACGAAGTTTTGGCTTATGCTATCACTAGTCAAGATGTTAAAAACGCAAAAAAATTATAAACATTAAAATTATATCAAAATCAATTTTCGAAGAATCGAATTCTCGGAAATTGATTTTTGTTTTTTCACAAAATATTCTTCATTGATTTTATAATTTTATATTTACAATCTCGTTATAAAGATTGATTCCCAAATTAGAATGCTAAAAAATATTCTTTTTTTTATAATATTTCTCACCTATTCCATTTCTTTTGGTCAAGTTGGAGGTCAGTCTGTATATCAATTTTTGAATTTGGTAACTTCACCCAGACAAGCCGCATTGGGTGGAAAAGTAATCTCTATTTATGACGAAGATGTTAATCAGGCTCAATTTAATCCTGCAAACATCAACGAAGAAATGGACAATCATTTGTCTGTAAATTATGGAAATTATTTCAACGAAGTTACCTATGGAACTGCTGCCTATGCATATACATTTGACCGACATACACAAACTTTTTTTGCAGGAGCTAATTTTGTGAATTATGGAAAATTTGATGGATACAACGAATTTGCTCAGCCAACTGGTACATTTACAGGAAACGAAGCTGCATTTTCTGTTGGGTATTCCTATAATATTCCTTTCACAAATATGCATATTGGTGCAACAGGAAAACTAATCTCATCGAGTTTAGAAACCTATCGGTCTTTTGGAGGTGCAGTTGACTTGGGATTTTTGTATATTGATGATAAAAACGATGTCAATTGGGCATTTGTAATTCGTAATTTTGGAACACAATTTTCAACCTATTCAGGAAAAAGAGAAAAACTCCCAACAGAAATTATGATTGGAATTTCGCAAGAAGTAAAAAATATTCCAGTCCGCTGGCATGTAACACTAGAAAATCTACAACAGTGGAAAATTGCTTTTGCAAACCCCAATAGAGCTACAAATACTATTGAAGGGGATTCAGAACCAGAAAAAGTTTCCATTTTGAACAACGTCATGAGACATGTTATTCTTGGAGTTGAAATTTTTCCTAAAAAAGCTGTCAACATTCGTTTAGGGTATAATTTTCGTCGCGGCGAAGAGTTGAGTGTTATTGATCAACGAAATTTTTCGGGAATTTCAGTTGGTTTTGGATTAAGAGTTAATAACATAAAATTCAATTATTCTTATTCTCGATATACTTTGGCAGCCAATACTAGTTTATTTGGACTTAATATTGATTTGAATAACGATTAAATTCGTAAATTTATATCATGAAAAAAATCACTATTGCCATTGATGGATTTTCTGCAACAGGAAAAAGTACTTTAGCAAAATTATTATCTAAACATTTAGGCTATGTTTTTGTAGATAGTGGAGCAATGTATAGAGCCGTTACATTCTTTGCTATGCAAAATAATTGCATTTCAACAGAATTTTTGAACAAGCAAAAACTAATTGATTTGTTGCAAGATATTAGATTAAATTTTATATGGAATACTAATTTAGGATTTGCAGAAATGTATTTAAACAATACAAATGTTGAAAAAGAAATCAGAACTATTGAAGTATCTCGTAATGTGTCTAAAATTGCTGAAATATCCCAAGTTCGAGCCAAATTAGTTGAACAGCAACAAGAAATGGGCAAAAACAAAGGAATCGTCATGGACGGTCGAGACATAGGAACAGTAGTTTTCCCAAACGCTGAACTCAAAATTTTCATGAATGCAAGCCCAGAAATTCGAGCACAACGTCGATTTGATGAACTATTGAAAGAGGGTCAAAAAGTTACTTTTGAAGAAGTCTTAAAAAATGTTCAAGAACGAGATTACATAGATACCCACCGAGCAGATTCTCCTCTTGTAAAAGCAAAAGATGCTATTGAAATTGACAATTCTAACTTCTCCAAAGAAGAGCAATTTATCAAAGTTTTGGAGTTAGTAAATCAATTTACGAAAACAATATAATTTTTTGGTATTCTCAATTTTAATGTTAGTTTTACAATTCATTAAAACTTGAATTATTTAATTAAATTTAAAATGAATATTAAGAATAAATTAGTGGTTACCAATTTTCTTCAATTGTTTGTTTGGGGTGCTTGGTTAACAACTTTGGCCAGTTATGGATTTGGATTCAAACAATGGAGCGGACAAGAATTTGGAATTGTTTTTTCTACTCTAGGAATTGCTTCAATAATAATGCCACCACTCTCAGGAATTATCGCAGACAAATATATAAATTTAGAAAAGTTATACGGTTTGCATCATATTTTGTATGGGATTGTGTTACTTTTTATTCCTTTAATTGATAATGCTTCTGTTTTCTTTTGGGTAATGCTTTTGGCAATGTTATTTTATATGCCAACATTGTCATTATCGAATTCCTTGTCATATACTTTGTTAAAAAATAACAATTATGATGTTGTAAAAGTCTATCCACCAATTCGAGTTTTTGGAACCATTGGTTTTATTGTCGCTATGTGGGTTACAAATCTAATAAGTGATCCAACATCACCATCGACAATAGGATTGAATATTGGAAACAAAATTTCATCTATTTCTGGTCAAGCAATAAATTGTAATCAGTTCTATGTTGGAGCATTATTCGCCATTTTATTAGGAGTATATTCATTATCGCTACCAAAATGCCCACCGAAAAAAGAAACTGATTCAACAAATTTAACGCTTACACAAAAACTTGGTTTTGATAGTTTCAAGTTGTTTAAAGACACAAAAATGGCTACATTTTTCTTGTTTAGTATCTTTCTTGGGGCTGCATTGCAATTGACAAATATGTATGGCGAAACTTTTATAAAAGATTTTGCATTGATACCAAAGTTTGCGGATACTTTTGCAGTTAAATCTGCGAACATAGTTTTATCGATTTCTCAAATTTCTGAAACTATTTTTATATTGGCAATACCTTTCTTTTTGAAACGTTACGGAATTAAAAAAGTAATGCTATTTAGTTTAATCGCTTGGGTTTTAAGATTCGGATTTTTTGCTTTTGGCGATCCAATTGACAGTTTATGGATGATTATTATGTCGAATGTTGTATATGGTTTTGCTTTTGATTTCTTTAATATATCGGGCTCACTTTTTGTAGAAACAACGACAGACCCAAAAATACGCTCCAGCGCACAAGGCCTGTTTATGATGATGACTAATGGTTTTGGTGCAGTTCTCGGAAGTATTTCTAGTGGGTTTTTGATTGACAAATTTTTCACAACATCTCAAGGAAAAGATTGGCACAACATTTGGTTAACTTTTGCTTGTTATGCTTTGGTTATAACAGTTGCTTTTGCAATTTTTTTCAAACATAAACATGACCCAAAAGCATTAGAAAATATTTCACATTAATTTTTGAATGGGCTAGTTAAGATATTTTATTTGGTTTGAAAAATTAAGATTTTTGTTTCAGATTTTGGTCTTATTAAACAGCAAAACATCTCTATGGATTTAAAAAAAATCTAAAGTATGAAGTAAAAGACAATTTTGTAACCAATTTAAAAAGTTCAAAAAATTTAAATTTAAATTTCACCATATTACAGTAACAAAAATAAATTACTAGTCTAAAAATAAAAAGAAAATGATTTCGATATTAATCGAAAATTGTTATTTTTGTACCACTTATTAAAAAGTCAAAAACTCAACTATGGACATTCACGAATATCAAGGAAAAGAAATATTAGCCAGTTATGGTGTAAAAGTGCAGCGTGGATATGTGGCGAATAATCCACAAGAGGCTGTTGCTGCAGCAAAACAACTTACATCCGAAACTGGAACAGGATGGCACGTTATCAAAGCGCAAGTTCATGCAGGTGGTCGTGGTAAAGGCGGCGGAGTGAAATTGGCTAAAAATTTGCAGCAAGTTGAGGAAATTGCGGAGCAAATCATTGGTATGCAATTGATAACTCCTCAAACTCCTCCAGAGGGAAAAAAAGTACACAAAGTTCTAGTAGCAGAAGATGTCTATTATCCAGGTGAATCTGAAACTTCAGAATTTTATATGTCTGTTTTACTCAACAGAGGTCGTGCTCGTAACATGATTATGTATTCTACCGAAGGTGGAATGGATATTGAAGAAGTGGCCGAACATACACCACATCTTATATTTACAGAAGAAATTGATCCTAATGTAGGTTTGCAAGCTTTCCAAGCACGTAGAATAGCGTTTAATTTGGGACTTTCTGGCACTGCTTTTAAAGAAATGGTCTCCTTCGTAGAGTCATTATACAATGCATTTATTGGTTCAGACGCCTCAATGTTCGAAATTAATCCAGTATTAAAAACATCCGACAACAAAATTATTGCAGTTGATGCAAAAGTGAATTTAGATGACAATTCTTTGTTTCGTCATCCTAAACTTGCAGAATATAGAGATGTTCGTGAAGAACGCGAAATCGAAGTCGAAGCAAAAGCTGCTGGACTAAACTATGTGGATCTTGATGGTTCGGTTGGTTGTATGGTTAACGGAGCAGGATTAGCAATGGCAACCATGGATTTGATAAAATATGCAGGTTTTGAACCAGCAAATTTCTTGGACGTAGGAGGAACTGCTGATGCAAAACGTGTGGAATTGGCTTTTAGAATTATTTTGAAAGATCCAAACGTGAAAGCTATTTTGATTAATATTTTTGGTGGAATAGTTCGTTGCGACCGTGTTGCTCAAGGAGTTGTCGATGCATATAAAAATATGGGCGATGCTATTAAAGTACCAATAATCGTTCGTTTGCAAGGAACAAATGCTGAAATAGCAAAAGAATTGATTGACAATTCTGGAATGCCTATACTTTCTGCAGTAGAGTTTCAAGAAGCTGCTGATCAAGTACAAGCAGCACTTTCATAAGGCAAAAATATGTATAACTTATATAAAAAAATCCTGAATGAAAGTTCAGGATTTTTTATTTATTCCAAATTCTCCAAGCCTTTTCTGCTTGAAAAACCAACATTTCCATTCCGTTTTTTGTAATTGCTCCAAAACTTTTTGCTTTGTTCAAAAACAAAGTTTCCTCTGGATTGTATATCAAATCGAAGGCAATATGCTTATTGGTAAAAAATTCATAGGGAATATCTGGAAATTCCTCTGTTTTTGGAGAAGTTCCCAATGGTGTGCAATTGATAATGATTTGGTAATTATCAAAAGTTGTCAGATTTATTCGTTTATAATTGATATTGTTTTCTTTCTTTTCTCGAGAAACATAGGTGAATAAAATATTTAGTTCCTCTAACGCAAAGGCAACGGCTTTGGCTGCACCTCCTGTTCCCAAAATCAAGGCTCGTTTGTGATGAGGTTGCAATAATGGTTTCAATGTTTTTTTGAAGCCATAGCTATCGGAATTATAACCTTTTAGTTTGCCTTTTTTTGTAAACCGAATCACATTTACAGCGCCAATTTGTGTGGCTTTTTTAGAAAGTGTATTCAAATATGGAATGACAGTTTCTTTGTACGGAATTGTAACATTCAATCCTTTTAAATCTGGATTTGAAGCAATTATTTCTGGAAATTTCTCTATTTTTGAAATATCAAAGTTTTTATAGTCACAATTTTCAAAAACAATATCTTTAGAAAATTTTTCTGCAAAATATGTTTTCGAAAAAGAATAGTCAATGTTTTTTCCGACTAAACCATATTTTTTAGTTGACATCAAATTCTATTTTTTAAACTTTTCGATTTCTTGTTGCATAATATTACGTTCCCAAATTACAGGAAAAAGTTCCGCAAGAATGGAATAATTTTTGAAATTTAGTCGAAGTCCATTACACAAATGGAATTTTCCTTTGATTTCTTTTTGTTGCATGTAATATAAACCAGCCAATCGATACTCTATTTCGTAGTTCTCTGGAAAAAATTCTGTAGACATCAACAAGGTTTGAATCGCCATATCAAATTCGCCTTGAAACTGTAAAATATCTACCCAAAAAAGCCATGTATCAAGTTGTTGGTCTCCTAGTTCAACTGCTTTTCGATATCCAAATTCTGCTTCATCAAAAAGTAATAATGCTTTGTTTATGGTTGCAAAACGTTTCCAATAGTTTTTGTTTTGATCGTCTATATTCAATGCTTTATCAACAAAATGTAATGCCTTTATATAATTTTTCTGGCGAATATAAAAGTCCGTTATTGCTATCCAACCTTTGTCTAAAAGTGGATCTTCGTGAACCGTTTTACTGAAAAATTTCAATGCCAAGGATTTGTTTCCTAGACGTTCATGACATTTTCCGATTCTAAGCATCGCGTACGAGGTTGCATCGTCTAATGCTATTGTTTTTTCGTAACAATCGATTGCTTGTTGGTATTTTTTTACACGCTCAAATGCTTTTCCCATTTCCATAAATGCACCAACAAATTCATCGTCAATATAGGTTGCAAACTCAAAAGCACGAATGGATTCTTCGTAGTTTTTGAGTCCATATTGTAAACGACCAATTTGATGCCATGCAATTTCGGAGTAGGGATTTTTGTCTGTGTAAACAGTTAGATAATCAATTGCTTCTTGGTTTTGATCCAAAAATTCATAACAATAAACTACATTATAAATAGCAGATTGCTCTTCGTGATCTTCTTCTAAACAAAGAATAAAATTTTCTTTTGCAAGTTCAAAATTATCCATAAACAAATATTCCATACCAATAAGATTATAAACATCGGCAAAGTCATCAGTATAAATTAAAGCAATTTTAAGCAATTCAACTGCTTTTTCGTGATTGTCTCTTTTGGAGAAAATATTGGCTCGTTGTATGTATATTTCTTCGTTGTTAGGTTCTATTGCAAACAGTTCATTAAGCATTTTTTCGGCAATTTCGAGTTTGTCTTCATAAACATACATTTCGATTTGAACGAGTTTCAGTCCAGTAGATTTTGGATGCTGATCGAGTGCTAATTTGAGTGCTTTTTTTGCAAGATTTACCTTTCCCATATCGAGATAATGAAGAATTATATCCTCGAATTCTTCGGAATCGAAAAATAAAACTTTGTTGGTTTTCAACATCGATTCAAATTTCGAAAGGGATAAATTGTATTCCTCTTCTTCTTCGCTTAATTGCATATTTTTATGATTGTAAATCAGATATAAAGGTAAATGTTTTATTTTTAAAGAAAATGTTAATTTAAAATGTTTTGAACAATTTAATTAACAGTAATTAACCTTAAATTATTGAATGTTCTAGCCGTGATGGAAGTGAAAATCCTTTTTTGAGAAAATCTATTTTTTCTTGGAGAAAAACTACGACCAACGGAAGTTCGTTTTTTGACTTAGATAAAAAGATTTTAGAGAAAAAGATGAAACGAACAGCGCGATTGGCTTTAAAAGTTAATAATTTTTAAATGTTTACTTTTGGCAATTTGACTTCGCAAAATGTTTTTGACATCGCGGTTGTTCTGCATTGGAGTGATGATGTTTCGCAAGACTTCGGGATTGTTTATTTGATAGTTTAAATCAAAAAAAGCATAACCTATATACACTCCGCTTTCGACTAGTATTACACTTTTTTCGGATATTTTTCGTCCTCGATCGACAATAATCATATTTTGGTTTTCGAAGGAGTTTTTGTCAATAAATTCTTGAACACGAAGGTTATAATTTTCAGCAGTTTCTGCATTTATGCACGCACCGTTACATTCTTTTAAATTATATTGGAAACATTCTTTTTTGGTCATTTGTAATCCAGCAAGTTTTTGACAGAGTTTGTAATGCAAAGTAATTCGATGCAACGAACCGAGTGCTTCGTTGAGATTAGAAAAAGATGTTATTTCTTTGCGACGACCATCAGTTTTTTGAATTTTAAGGTTCAAATATCCGTTAGAATCTGCTTCAGAATATAGAGCAAGATTGAATTTATCTTTCATATTTGCTCGATTGTAAATTGGTTTATTAGTTTTGATTTCTTCTGATTCTTTAAGCAAGGCTATCAATTCTGAGCCAGTCTCTTCATATGATATCGTGTAAACTTCGTCTTGAATTTTGAGAGATTTTTTGTCGCTTCCAGTGAAATGTTGGTTGATGCGTTTGCGAATATTTTTGCTTTTTCCGATATAAATTAATTTTCCGGTAAGATTGTAAATGTAATAAACACCAGTTGTCGAGGGCATACTCTCCATTATATCTCGCAATTTTGGAGCAATTCCTTTCTCGATTTCGGATTTTATGAGGGTGTTTAGAATTGTTTTTTCAACATCTTTATCGAGTAGCATTTTGAAAAGTTTCACGGTTGCAAGTGCATCACCCGTGGCTCGATGTCTGTCTGCCATTGGGATTCCGAGTGCTCGAACCAATTTTCCGAGACTGTGAGAGGGTTGTTCGGGCATCAGTTTTTGTGATAACTCTACCGTACAAAGATTTTTGCAGTTAAAATCGTAGCCCAATCGTCGGAATTCGGTGCGCAAAACCCGATAATCAAAACTTACATTGTGAGCCACAAAGATACAACCATCTGTAATTTCGATAATTCTTTTGGCGATTTCGTAGAATTTTGGTGCACCTTTGAGCATTTCGTTACTAATGCCAGTAAGTTTAACAACAAATGGCTGAATGGGTTTTTCAGGATTGACCAAACTGATAAATTGGTCTACAATTTCGTGTCCGTCGAATTTGTAAATGGCGATTTCGGTAATTCCTTCTTCGTTGAATTGTCCTCCTGTGGTTTCTATGTCGAGTATTGCGTACAAATTTTCAATGTCAATTTAAATGACAATTTCAATGACAATGGAATGATCAATAAAAAAAATTTAAAAAATTGAAATTTGATATTGATATTGCAATTGTTATTGAATAGTTATTGTTTGTTTATAATCATTTTTGAGGATATTGCTATAAGTTCTTCGACTTCATCGAGTAACCATTTTCTTTTTTCAGGA
>JAYWEG010000179.1:0-4075 GCA_043779445.1 Bacteroidota bacterium | reverse complement strand
ACGCTTTTTTATTTAAAATGGTTCAAAATAATTTTACTATTTTCATACTATTACTGCATAATGCTTAATTATTTTTAGATTGAATTAAATTCTTAAATTGGTATAAGTTCCTTAATTTTACTGAAAATTAGTAACATGTCGATTAAAGATAAGATTAACAATAAACTCAAAACAGACTCTAATACTGGCTTTGGTGTAAATGCTTCTAACAATGGTGGAAGATTAATAAACAAAAACGGTAGTTCGAATCTCGAGAAACATGGCGTTTCATGGTTAGACAAAATAAGTTGGTTTCATACCATGCTTTCTTTGCCAAGATGGAAATTTATCTTGGTGGTGATTTTATTTTTTGTACTCGCAAATTTAATTTTTGCATTTTTATATTATTTAATAGGAGTAGAAAATTTAAACGGAATTTCTGGAACAACAGAACTCGAGAAATTTGGTCAAGCCTATTTTTTTAGTGCGCAAACATTTACAACAGTTGGATACGGACATATTAGTCCCAATGGATTTTTGACTAGCACAATAGCGGCTACCGAAGCACTTTTCGGACTTTTGGCATTTGCATTGGCTACAGGGTTGTTATATGGTCGATTTAGCAAACCAACGGCTCATATTAAATTTTCTGAAAACGCATTAATATCACCGTTTCAAGGAAATCGCGCGTTAATGTTGCGCATGGCTCCATTCAAAAACACCAATTTGCTAGATGCGGAAGCCAAAATAACATTGGCATTGGTAGTTGAAGAAAATGGAGTTCAAAAAAATCAATTTTTTCCGCTAAAACTCGAATTCGACAAAATTGCAGCTTTGGCGATAAGTTGGACTTTAGTACATCCGATTGATGATGAAAGTCCACTTTTTAAATTTACAGAAGAAGACTTTAAATCCACTAAAGGAGAAATTATAGTATATCTGAAAGCATTCGATGAAATGTTTAGTAGCCAAGTTTCTATTCGATCCTCCTATTCATTTAATGAAATAATATATGGAGCGAAATTTCAATTAATGTATCACACTAATATTGATAGTTCCAAAACAATTTTAGAATTAAATAAAATAAATTTCTTCGATAGAATCATTCTAGATTAGATGTTTTTTATTTTTTTGATGATTGTGTAAAATATTATGATTACTTTTGTTTAACTTATTTATAAAAAAGATGAACAACGTTAAAAATGTTTTTAGTATAAAAGATCTCGAAAATCTTTCAGGAATCAAGGCGCACACTATCCGCATTTGGGAAAAACGTTACGATGTTTTGCAACCCATGCGAACAGATACGAATATTCGTACCTATGATTTAGCGGGTTTGCAAAAGTTACTCAATATTACTCTTTTGCATAATTATGGTTATAAAATATCTAAAATAGCAGAATATTCCGAAGAGAAAATTCCGCAAATGGTCAAACAAATTATATCTGAAAAAAGTGCTAAAAGTCATGCGATTTCAGATTTTAAAATGTCAATGATGAATTTTGATCAGAGTCTATTTTTTAAGACTTATGACGAACTATTATCAAAAAAATCATTTAAAGAGGTTTTTCATGATGTTTTTATCCCTTTAATGAATGAAATTGGATTTTTGTGGCAAGTTGACACTATTACTCCTGCACACGAACATTTTATTACTTATTTAATCAAGCAAAAATTATTAATTAACACAGAAATTCTTCAGGCAAATCAACCCACTCGCGATGATAGAACATTTGTATTATATCTTCCCTACAACGAAATTCATGAACTTGGATTAATGTATCTAAACTATGAAATTCTTTTGAATGGATACAAAACTATTTTTCTGGGTGAAAGTGTTCCTATTGAAAGTTTAAAAGATTTAAAAAAATATTTTAACAATATTACCTATGTTACGTACGTAACGGTTCAACCCGACAAAGATTTTATAAACGAATATGTTCAAAATCTAAATAAAGAAATTCTTGATGAAACTTCTGAGGCTTGGGTCATTGGTCGAATGACAGAATATATAGACAAGAACACTTTATCTTCTAAAATAAAAATATTTACTAACATAAAAGATTTGGTTTACGAATTGTAATATTTATCTTTGAGGAATTAAAGTTTTAGTTTTTTTAAGTTTAATGAAAAAGAATATAATAATTATTGGGTCAGGTTTTTCAGCACTTTCGGCTTCTTGTTATCTAGCAAAATTGGGTCATGTTGTTTCTATTTATGAAAAGAACAGTTCGATTGGTGGCAGAGCTAGACAATTGAAGGTCGAAGGTTTTACATTTGATATGGGACCAAGTTGGTATTGGATGCCTGATGTTTTTGATCGTTTTTTTGCAGATTTTGGCAAAAAAACAACCGATTATTACGAACTTATTAAATTATCACCAGCTTACAGAGTGTATTATGGAATAAATGATTTTATTTCAATTGCTGATAATTTGGATGAAATTGCTTCAAAATTTGAAGAAATAGAGCCAGGGAGTGGTAAAAAACTTCATGAATTTATTTCTGAAGCCAAACAAAACTATGATATTGCAATAAAAGATTTAGTGTATCGCCCAGGAATTTCTCCGTTGGAACTCATTACTTCAAAAACAGCTATGAAAGTTGGTCAGTTTTTGAGTAATGTCAGTAAAGATGTTCGAAAAAAATTTAAAAACCAACGATTAGTTCAAATTCTAGAATTTCCCGTTTTATTTCTTGGTGCAAAACCATCAGACACACCATCTTTTTATAATTTCATGAATTACGCCGATTTTGGAATGGGAACTTGGCATCCGAAAACTGGAATGTATGATGTGGTTCGAGCTATGGAAAGTTTAGCAATTGAATTAGGAGTTAAATTTCACGTAAATTCTAATGTAGAAAAAATAAATATTGAAAATAATACAGCTAAATCAATAGTAATAAACGGTAAAATTATTGACGCAGATGTGGTTTTGAGCGGAGCAGACTACCATCACACCGAAACATTATTAGAGGAAAATTATAGACAATATTCCGAAAAATATTGGGAAAGTCGCGTTTTTGCTCCATCATCGTTGTTGTTTTATGTAGGCTTTAATAAAAAAATAGAAAACATTTCACATCATGCTTTGTTTTTTGATGTAGATTTCAATCAGCATGCAAAAGACATTTATGACGAACCTAAATGGCCAGATGAACCGCTTTTTTATGCTAATTTTCCATCAAAAACAGACGAATCTGCGGCTCCTATTGGCATGGAATCCGGATTTTTTTTAGTTCCACTTGCGCCAGGAATTAATGATTCCGAAGTACTAAGAGAACAATACTTTGAAAAAATTATTGATCGCTTTGAAAGTCTAACACAACAAGAAATAAGAAAAAGTATTATATTTAAAAAATCTTTTTGCAAGAATGATTTTGTATCTGAGTACAATTCCTACAAGGGAAATGCATACGGAATGGCAAATACATTATTTCAAACTGCATTTATGAGACCAAAATTAAAAAGTAAAAAAGTAAAAAATTTATTTTTTACAGGACAACTTACTGTTCCAGGTCCCGGCGTTCCACCAGCATTGATTTCTGGAAAATTAGTGTCTGAATTAATAGAAAAAAATAGTTAAATTTATATATGAAATCCATTTTTGACAAAGTTTCTTTTGATTGTAGCAAGAATGTAACCAAATCTTACAGCACATCTTTTTCGACCGCTGTTCGAATGCTTGGGCCTACGATCCAGCAAGATATTTATAATATTTATGGTTTTGTTCGTTTTGCAGACGAAATTGTAGATAGTTTCCATGACTACAACAAAGAGGAATTATTTAGCATTTTCGAAACCGATTTAGAAAATGCTTTTAAATATAAAATAAGTTTAAATCCAATTTTAAATTCGTTTCAACATACGGTTTCAAAGTATTCTATCCCAATGACTCTAGTCGAGGCATTTATGAAAAGTATGAAACTTGATTTGACTAAAAAAGAATATTCAACAAAAGAAGAATATAACGAATACATCTTTGGATCAGCAGATGTTGTAGGATTAATGTGTTTGAAAGTATTTGTTAAAGGAAATGACAAACAATATGATGAATTAAAAGCATCGGCTATGCGACTGGGTTCTGCGTTTCAA
>JAYWEG010000178.1:0-4081 GCA_043779445.1 Bacteroidota bacterium | reverse complement strand
CCCAATGAAATGGTCTGTTTTTTATAAAATTCATCATTATTTTGGATGATTTTTTCGGTTTATATTAAATTTAAGTAAGAAATTAGCTATAATAACTTTGATTTTTTAAAATTTTCTATCCAACTTCTGGCGTTAAAAAACGCTTCTAACCAAGGAGAAACTTCATCAGCTCTATTTTTTGGATAATTGGCCCAATTCCAAGGAAAAGTGGAACGCTCAATATGAGGCATCATGACCAAATGTCTCCCAGTTTTATCACATAACATGGCTGTGTTATAATCCGAACCATTTGGATTGGCGGGATAAGTATCATATGCATATTTAGAAACAATATTATAATTTTTTTCGGGCATTGGTAATTTAAAATTTCCCTCTCCGTGTGAAACCCAAACCCCCAAGGTAGCGCCTTCTAATGTCGATAACATAACGGAATTATTCTTTTGTATGGTTACTGAAGTAAAAATGCTTTCGTGTTTGTGGCTGTCGTTATGCACCATTTTTCCATGAACTTCGTGTTCTGGATGAATTACTTCTAATTCCATAAACAACTGACAACCATTACAAATCCCAACAGATAAAGTATCTTCACGCTTCAAGAAATTATCTAATGCTGTTTTTGCTTTTTCGTTATATAAAAATGCACCAGCCCAACCCTTGGCACTTCCTAAAACATCAGAATTCGAAAATCCACCAACAGCACCAATAAATTGAATATCTTCTAAAGTTTCTCGACCCGAAATCAAGTCTGTCATGTGAACATCTTTCACATCAAAACCAGCTAAATACATGGCATTTGCCATTTCTCGCTCCGAATTGCTTCCTTTTTCTCTAATAATTGCGGCTTTTGGCTTCTCCACTGCGCTTGAAATAAAAGGTTTTTGTCCTGTAAAATGCTTAGGAAAACAATAATTTAATGAATGATTTGCAAAATTTTCATATCTTTGTAACGATTTTCCGTTTTTGGTTTGTTTTTGATCCAGTAGGAAAGAGGTTTCAAACCAAATTTCGCGAAGATTTTTAACATCAAACTTTAAATTGTTAATTTCTAAAACTTCAGATGCATCAACTTTGCCTAATTTGAAAAATTCAACATTATTTAATTTTAATTTATTTTCAAAAACCGCATCATCTTTAGTTTGAAAAACAACTCCAATATTTTCAGAAAATAAAATTTTAACCAAATTTTTTTCTTTAAAATCATCAAAAAAAAGTTTCGCTCCAAGATTATTATCGGAGAAACACATTTCGAGTAAAGTCGTAATCAATCCGCCACTTCCAATATCGTGACCAGCCAAAATTTGATTGTCTAAAATCAATTCTTGAATTATATTAAATGCTTTTTTAAAGAAATTTGAATCTTTAATTGTTGGTGTTTCGTTTCCAATTTTATTCTGAATTTGCGAAAACGAACTTCCACCTAATTTATAATCGTCTTGGGAAAAGTTAATATAATAAATAGAACCTCCGTCTTTTTGTAGAACTGGCTCCACAACTTTGGTAATATCAGTGCAATTTCCTCCAGCCGAAATAATTACGGTACCAGGAGAAATTACATCGCCTTCGGGATATTTTTGCTTCATCGAAAGCGAATCTTTTCCTGTTGGGATATTAATTCCCAATTCGATAGCAAATTCTGAACAAGATTTAACTGCTTCGTACAATCTCGCATCTTCGCCCTCGTTTTTGCAAGCCCACATCCAATTTGCAGAAAGTGAAACCCCTTTTATTCCCGCTTTTATTGGTGCAAATATAATGTTTGATAATGCTTCGCCAATGGCATTTCTACTACCAGCTTTTGGGTCAATCAGTGCCGAAATAGGAGCGTGCCCAATCGAAGTAGCCACTCCTTCTTTTCCTTGAAAATCCAAGGCCATAACGCCAACATTGTTCAATGGCAATTGCAAAGGTCCAACACATTGTTGTTTGGCTACTTTTCCACCAACGCAACGATCTACTTTATTTGTGAGCCAATCTTTGCAAGCAACGGCTTCAAGACGCAGCATTTTTTCTAAAGCAGGAATGACTGTAAATCCGAATTCATTTGTAGAAATTTCGATATTGGTATTAATTTCAGAATAATTTCTTTGAATAGTTTTGTCGTTCATCACTACTTTTGGGGAACTTCCAAACAGGTCTTCTAAAGCAAAATCCATTGGTTTTTCGCCAGTTTTTTCACTTTGAAAAGTAAATCTATGAGTATTGCTAACTTCACCTACTTGATACATTGGAGAACGTTCTCGATCTGCAACGCGTTGTAATAAATCGATATTTTCCTTGCCAATAACCAGTCCCATTCGTTCTTGGCTTTCGTTGCCAATAATTTCCTTGACCGATAATGTTGGGTCTCCAACTGGTAGTTTATCTAGGTTTATCAAACCACCCGTTTCTTCAACTAATTCCGAAAGGCAATTCAAATGTCCACCAGCTCCGTGATCGTGAATCGAAAGAATAGGATTAATATCGCTTTCGACAAATGCACGAATGGCGTTTGCTGCACGTTTTTGCATTTCGGGATTCGAACGTTGAATGGCGTTTAATTCAATTCCGGAACCAAAAGCACCCGTATCGGAGGATGAAACTGCTGCGCCACCCATCCCGATTCGGTAATTTTCGCCACCAAGAATTACGATTTTGTCACCTTTTTGCGGTTTCATTTTTATGGCTTGATCGAGTTTTCCATAACCTATGCCGCCTGCTTGCATGATGACTTTGTCGTATCCTAATTTTCGCTTTTCTACTGCACTCGAGGTGACATCGTTTTCTAAATATTCAAAAGTTAAAATAGAACCTGTAATTAACGGTTGCCCAAATTTATTTCCAAAATCAGAGGCGCCATTAGAAGCTTTTATTAAAATATCCATTGGCGTTTGGTACAACCATTTTCGCTCTGGAAAAGATTTTTCCCAATTTCTATCAGAATTTTCTCCAAGCAAACGAGAATACGATGTCATGTAAACCGCAGTTCCAGCCAAAGGCAATGAACCTTGTCCACCGGCCAATCGATCGCGAATTTCTCCGCCCGAACCTGTTGCTGCACCGTTAAAGGGTTCGACAGTTGTTGGAAAATTATGAGTTTCTGCTTTTAATGAAATCACCGAATCGAATATCTTAATCTCATAAAAATCTGGTTTGTCAGCAGATTTTGGTGCAAATTGCTGCACTTTTGGACCTTTTACAAAAGCAACATTGTCTTTATAAGCAGAAATAATATCGTTCGGATTTTCTGACGATGTTTTTTTGATCATTTTAAATAAAGAAGATTCTTTTTCAATGCCATCAATGACGAAAGTTCCATTGAAAATTTTATGGCGACAATGTTCAGAATTGACTTGTGAGAATCCAAAAACTTCTGAATCGGTCAATTTTCGATTTATTTTTTTCGTTAAATTTACTAGATATACAACTTCATCTTGGCTCAAAGCCAAACCTTCTTTTTGGTTGTATTCTTCAATATTATCTATTTCAATAATAGGTTTTGGTAAAATATTTACGGTGAAAATTTCTTGATTTAATTCTGTATATTTTTTTGAAAGCATTGGATCAAAATCAATGAAATTTTCAGAAACTTGCAGAAATTCTTCGATTCTGATAATGCCAGAAATTCCCATATTTTGAGTAATTTCGACCGCATTCGTACTCCAAGGTGTAATCATGGATTCGTGTGGACCAATAAAAAAATCCGTTCCTAAATTATTGAGAACGGATTTTTTTATTTGATGTGCCTCTGCAAAAAGCCAATTAAGTTTAGAAATGGTTTCAGCCAATAAGACTTCTTGTGTATGTACCGCAAAAATAGTTTTGGTTTTGTTTCCGAAAAACGAAATCATAGTGTTGTTTTTTTATTCCGTTGCGCTTCATACACGTAGTATTTGCCTCGGATGTAGTTGTTTTGCAAATTTAGTACTTTCAAATTAAAATTAGATTAAAAAAAAGCAACAATTTATATCGCTTTTAATTTGTTTTAGAATTGTATATGCATTAAATAACATAATTCATATTGAAACAAAAAAATCATATAATTATTTGCACTAAAAACGATAATTAATATATTGTTTATTGTAGCTTATAGGCCCCAATATCT
>JAYWEG010000177.1:0-10178 GCA_043779445.1 Bacteroidota bacterium | reverse complement strand
TTTTATTGTATATTCAATTTCCGTACCAAAAGTATAAAACCAAAAAAACCCAGCCAAATTTTGACCGAGTTTTTAAGCTATTAACCAACCATAAAACTATAAATTATGAAATTTATATAAAACTCGGGAAACCACTCCTTTGTTTTGGGTATGCAAATATAAGTCAGTTATTTAATTATGTGCAATGAAATTTCAACTTTAACATATTTTTATCAATACTCATGGTTCTACAACGTTATACGTTGCGATATATTCATATTTTTTTTACATTTCTTGAAAGGTTCGTTTTTTTTGTTTGTTATTTTAATCAAATTCTCCTGTTTTTTGATCTTTTTTTAATTCTAAAAGTTTGATATAATAGGTTTTAAAAATTAAAATTGTGGTTTAAACATAATAAGATAAAAAAACCATCTAAAAAATAGATGGTTAGAAATGGAAAAAATATTTTTTATAAAGTTCCTCGTTTGGCTTGTTCTCTTTCAATAGATTCGAATAATGCTTTGAAATTTCCTGCGCCAAAGCCTTTTGCTCCCATTCTCTGAATGATTTCGAAAAACAATGTTGGACGATCTTCGACTGGTTTGGTGAAAATTTGAAGTAAATAACCATCTTCATCCGCATCGACCATAATGGCAAGATTTTCTATTTTTGTTAAATCTTCTTTCATCATGTCCATGTGAACGCCTAATCGCTCTGGAATTGCTAAATAATATTCGTGTGGCGGTGCCGATAGAAATTCGACTCCACGAGATTTTAGTTGGGTAACCGTTTCAATAATATCATCGGTAGCAATAGCAATGTGTTGCACCCCTGAACCTTCATAGAAATCTAAATATTCTTCTATTTGAGAGCGTTTGTTGCCTTTTGCGGGTTCGTTTATTGGAAATTTAATTCTGCCATTTCCGTTACTCATTACTTTTGACATCAAAGCCGAATATTCGGTATGAATTTGTTTGTCATCAAATGATAGAAAATTTACAAATCCCATAACTTCTTCGTAAAATTTTACCCAAACATTCATTTGATTCCAACCTACATTTCCAACCATGTGATCAATGTATTTCAGACCAACTGGCGTTGGATTATAATCAGATTTATGTGCAATAAATCCTGGCAAAAATGCGCCTTTGTAGTTTTTTCTTTCTACAAACATGTGAACAGTTTCACCATAAGTATAAATTCCAGCTCTTATTACTTCTCCAAATTCGTCGGTTTCTACCACTGGTTCCATAAAAACTTTTGCACCACGTTTGGTCGTTTCTTCAAATGCTGATCGAGCATCTTCGACCCATAGTGCCACAATTTTAACGCCATCGCCGTGTTTTTTTACATGTTCCCCAATAACCGATTCACTGTTTAGAGCTGTTGTCAGAACTAATCGAATTTTGTCTTGTTTCAAAACATAACTCACAGAATCTCGTGATCCAGTTTCTAATCCTTTGTAAGCGTGTGATTGAAACCCGAAGGCTGTTTTGTAAAAATGTGCGGCTTGTTTAGCATTGCCGACATAAAACTCGATATAATCGGTTCCTAATAATGGAAGGAAATCTTGTGCTCCTTCGAATATTTTTTCTAAGCCGTATTCGACTGATTGAAATTGTTTGCTCATTTTATGTTATTTGAATGCGGATATCGCGGATGTAACAGATATGCGCAGATTTTAATTTATTTTATTTATTGTTTTGTAATTGGTTATTTAACCAAGTTTTTGCTTCATTACTATTTTTACATACCAAATAATCGACTGGCTGTTTCTGGAATGTAAATATTGTTTTTAACACGTTTCTGATGATTAGGTTTGGAATAATATTAGCTGTTCCTAAACAATAATCTTTCATTAACCGTTCATTTTCTTTTAACCAATCGCCTTGCATTTTCTGATACTTTAGAGCTGGCATTACCGCATTCGAAGCATCGAAAATGATGACAACTTTCTGTTTTTGCTCATAAACGTCTTTAACTTCTTGCATGTAAAAAGGGAAATTGTCATCATTGGCTTGTTCGCCAGTAAAAACAACTTCAATTATCGGATTTTTATTTGAATTTACGATTGCGTATTTCTTCATAACTTTTTAAATAAATAAAAACTAATTATTCTAGCCAAGATTTATAATACTTTCCATCATCAAGTCCCATTGCGATTTCCGTAACCATTAATGGTCTAAAAGTATCAACCATAACTGCTAATTCTTGGGTTTCTTTGTGGCCAATACTGCGCTCCATTGCCCCTGGTGCTGGTCCGTGAGGAATCCCTTTTGGGTGCAAAGTAATATGTCCTTGTTCGATATTGTTTCGGCTCATAAAATCCCCATCGACATAATATAAAACCTCATCGGAGTCGATATTGCTATGATTGTATGGCGCAGGAATGGCTTTCGGATGATAATCATATAAACGGGGACAAAACGAGCACACTACAAAAGTTGCCGTTTCGAAAGTTTGATGCACCGGCGGCGGCTGATGCACACGACCAGTTATGGGTTCGAAATTGTGTATCGAGAATCCGTATGGAAAATTATAGCCATCCCAACCCACGACATCAAAAGGATGCGTGGCGTAAACGAACTCGTGAATCATGCCTTCTTTTTTAATTTTGATCAAAAAATCGCCTTTTTCGTCGTGGGTTTCTAAATCTTTTGGCAATTTGAAATCGCGTTCGCAAAAAGGAGCATGTTCCAAATGTTGACCAGAATCGTTTTTATATCGTTTTGGGGTGTAAAATGGCGCAAAAGATTCAACATAAAATAATCTATTTTCTGAGGAATTAAACTCAATCTGATAAATCATTCCACGTGGAATTATTAAGTAATCGCCATATTCAAAATCGATATTTCCTAGCATTGTTCTGAGTTTACCTGAACCTTTGTGAACAAAGATTAGTTCGTCGGCATCGGCATTTTTATAAAAATAGTCGGTTAATGATTTTTGTGGTGCAGCTAAACCAATAGTGCAATCTTTGTTCACGAGCATTGGTTTTCTGGAATCTAGAAAATCAATTTCTGGTTGTAGTTCGAAACCCTTGAACAATAACGATTTTATGTTTTTATTAATGGCTATTTTTGGCTCGACAGAATATGATTTAAGAATATCTTTGACTTGGGTTGGTCTGTGCACATGATACGATAGGGAAGAATGCCCATGAAAACCTTCGGTTCCGAACAATTGTTCGTAATACAAACCTCCATTTGGTTTCTCAAATTGTGTGTGTCGTTTTTGTGGAAAATTGCCTAGTTTATGATATAGTGGCATTGTTAATTTTTTAAAATTTAATTTTAAATAAAATCATTAAACAAATATCGGAAAAATTTTAGTTTTGAGAATTGTTTAAATCATTTTATTTAAAAATGAAAAAAGCATCAAAAATGATTGCTCATGTTTAATGCTTTTTATTTTAATTTTGAAAAAAGTTATTCTTTATCTGGATTGTTCAATACACTATTTTTTTTGCTGTATACAAAATAAATTACTAATCCAATAGCCAACCAACCAGCTAATCTCAACCAGTTCGTCCATCCTAAACCAGCAATCATCAACAAACAAGTTATTATTCCTAATATTGGAACAAAAGGAACAAAAGGGGTTTTGAATTCACGTTTCAAATCTGGATCGGTTTTTCGTAAAACGATAACCGAGACACAAACTAATATAAAAGCAAATAAAGTACCAATACTTGTCATGTCTCCTACAATATCGCCTGGAATAAATGCTGCAAATGCGCCAACAATAACTAAAATTACTAGATTGGCTTTGTATGGAGTTTTAAATTTTGGATGCAAATCGCTCAATGATTTTGGCAATAAGCCGTCTTTTCCCATGGAATAAAAGACTCTTGATTGACCTAATAACATAACTAATATGACTGAAGTGAATCCAAATAAAATGGCAACCGTTACAAATTGCGCTAACCATTCGAAACCTGGCATGGCTGATGTTATTGCATTAGCAACCGATGCTTCTTTCCCTCCTGTTCTAAAAAATTCTACTGATTCTAATCCAGTTAAAACATGTGCGAAAAGTATATATAAAACGGTGCAAATTGCTAATGATCCTAATATTCCTATTGGCATGTCGCGTTTTGGATTTTTAGTTTCTTGAGCAGCAGTACTTACAGCATCAAAACCAATGAAAGCAAAGAAAACAGTTCCTGCTGCGCCAATAATTCCCCAAAAACCACCAAAACTATGTTTTATTCCTGAATCGTCTGTGAAAACTGATGGTTGTGGAATATATTCTGCATGATTTACTGGATTTATAAAACTCCAACCGAAAACTATTATCATTACCACGATTGCAACTTTTACAATTACTATCAAACCATTAACAAATGCAGATTCTTGAGTCCCTTTAATTAGTAATAAACTAATTGCAGCAACAATAAAGAAAGCTGGAAGGTTAATAATTCCAGTTTCAGTAACTTGTTTAGACACTGGATCGATAAGTTTTTGAAAAGGAGAGTGACAAAGCGAATACGGTATAGGGGTTGTGTGTAACACATTGACCAAAAAATTATTCAGATATTCGCTCCACGCAATACCAACAGTTGCTGCACCTACTGCATATTCTAAAATTAAATCCCAACCTATTATCCATGCTAATAATTCACCCATTGTAGCATAGGTATAGGTGTAGGCGCTACCTGAAATTGGTATTGACGATGATAACTCTGCATAACATAAACCAGCCAATGCACAACCTATTGCTGCAACTATAAAACCAATTGTTACAGATGGCCCTGCACTTTGGGCGGCTGCAGTTGCAGTTCTAACAAAAAGTCCTGCTCCAATAATGGCACCAATTCCAAGTGCAATTAAAGACCAAGCGGTCAATGTTCTTTTTAATCCTTTTTCTGAATCAGAAGCTTCTGCCATAAGCAAAGCAATTGATTTCTTTTTCCAAATAGACATGTCTGTGATATTAATTTATTATTTTGTTCCAAAAGTAGACTTTTTATGTAAAATTCCAAAATTTTATTTTTTTAGAACCAAAACCCAATATTCACCCACGCGTAACCTTTGTTTGTTTCTGGAGACCAACTATACTTCAATTCTATTGGACCAATAATAGTTTCTAATCCATAACCAATTGCATAACCAGAATATTTTGGAATTGCTATTTGATTTGAATTTCGAAAAAGGTCGTCTCCAATACTTGCGAAATTTCCAGCAAAATTAATGTGGTTTTTTTTATAAAATTCATAATCCGCAGTAAGTGTATTTTTTAGAAAACCATTGGCCGAAACACTTAAAAAATCATAGCCAAAAAGATGTTTAAAGTTATAGTTTTGAGCAAATCCATAGCCTCCAAAAACAAAATTCAAAAATGGTAATTCTCTATTCCCAACCGTAAAACCAATTTCTGACTGAAATTTTATGGTTGCTTTTTTATAAAATGTTTTAGCAAAAATAAATTCGCCTTTTGCTATAGAAAATGGATTTAATTTTATTTTGAAATCGGCTGAATTTACATATGATTGGAATTCACCAGAAAAGAAAAATCCGTTCTTGGGAAAATATTTATTATCCAATGAATCAAATTTCAAACTTCCGAAAAGGCTGTAGTAATCCGTGTTTTCAAATATTTGAGAATTGTTTTGTAACGTTTCTGATCTAATATTTATGTGTCTGTATTCTGAACCTAGTTGAATGGAGAATTTTTGCCTAAAAACACTTTGTCCGTAAATTTGATTGGTCAAATCGTTATAATTTATATTCAATGAATTAATCCCAAGTTGTTGAAACGTTTTACCGTTATTGAAATCTGTAGCAATGTTTCTGGTAAAACTATTAAATTTAGATTTTAAACCGAAACTTGTGTAAAAACCATTATCTAAATAATAATCAAAATTGTATCTGAAATTATCTCCAAGAATGATATCTAAAGAAGCAACATCGTTTTTAAGGAGCGATTTTTTTCTGGTAATATTCGCCAAAATTGCACTTTTGTATAATCCATCATAGTGTAATGAAAATTTCAAAAAGTTTTTAATGGTATTTTCTTTAAGTTCTAATATAAAATCATTTTCTTTGGAGTTGACCTCGACAAATTTGTAGCCAATTGATCTGAAATTTTCTGTTGCGTTTAATTTATTAATACCAATTGTCAGATCTTTATAGCTAATTTTTTGATTGTTGTTGAATCCTAATTTACCAATAATATAGGAACGTGTGTAGTTTTCCAAGTCGTTAATTCCAATGTTTTTAATTAATATACTATCCGAAACGGGCTTGTGTTTTTGAATGGTCGCCAGGTTCTTGGACTCGGCATATTTCATGATTTCTGGTAAAAAATCATTCGCAGCTTTTTCGCCAAGTTTTATAATTTCTTGACCGTCATCAAATGAAATTACACTGTACTTTGTTACATCAGGACGAATATAAATATCGGTTAATTTAGATTTGCTTTTCATGTTTTCGATCATTTGTAAATTAGTAATTTGGATCAAAATTCGAGTAGCTTCTTTCAATTCATCTCTTTTTTTCAAATCATCTTGCACATCAACACCAATTACAATTTCAGCACCCATTTCTCGAACTCTTTCTACTGGATAATTATTACTAATTCCCCCATCAACGAGCATTTTACCATCAATTTCCACAGGAGAAAAAAGAGTTGGAAAAGCCGAACTTGCTAAAATGGCTTGTGGCAAATATCCTTTGTTTAGTAAAACTTCTTTCCCAGTTTCTATATTCGTTGCATAGCATGAAAACGGAATTGGCAATTTGTTAAAATCTTTTATTTCTCTCACGCTTTGAAACAATTGATTCAAGGAATTGTAATTATATAAACCTTTGGAAATTGCTATTGGAACTCCAACTTTAAAATTGTTAAAAGGTAGCGTAATGGCATACATTTCATTGTTTCGTTTTTCGTAGAAATTTTTAGATGTTCTTGGTATAAAATCACTAATTAATTCATCAAAATTAGTTACTTTAAAAATTGAATCGATTTGAAAAGCATTGTAACCCGATGCATATAGCCCGCCAACAACTGCGCCCATACTTGTTCCAGTAATATAATCTATTTTGATTCCTGATTTTTCAAGAACTTTCAAAACTCCGATATGAGCAAAACCTTTTGCGCCACCACCCGATAGTACTAAGCCTATTTTTTTTCTAGGAGTCTCTTGAGAAAACGAAGATATGTTTAGGATGCAAAAAGCAAGAAACAAAAAACTAAAAATCCATTTTTTAAGGTTTTGTTTTTTGCTTTTTGTTTCTTCAGTATAAATATTAATCATACTTTTTCTTTATAAAATTCTATAATTTTTTTGGCTCTAGATAATCCCACAACTGCTTCGATATCTTTTTCTGAGGCTAATTTAAGTCTTTTTACCGATTTGAAATGCTTTATTAACGTTTCCATAGTTTTTTCGCCAATGCCAGAAATGTTGTCCATTGATGAAACTAGCGATGTTTTACTGCGTTTATCTCTGTGAAATGTGATTCCAAACCGGTGTGCTTCGTTTCGCAATTGTTGAATTACTTTTAGTGTTTCGGATTTTTTATCTAAATATAAAGGCACCGAGTCGCCTGGATAAAACAATTCTTCAAGACGTTTTGCAATGCCGATAATGGCAATTTTTCCGCGCAAATCGAGCTCGTCCATAATTTTTAACGCCGATGACAATTGTCCTTTTCCACCATCAATAATAATCAGGTTTGGCAAGGGTTGGTTTTCGTCTAACAGTCGTTTATATCTTCGATAAACAACTTCTTCCATACTGGCAAAATCGTTTGGACCTTCCACCGTTTTAATATTAAAATGTCGGTAATCTTTTTTTGATGGTTTCCCGTCTTTAAAAACCACGCAAGCAGCCACAGGGTTGGTTCCTTGAATGTTCGAGTTGTCAAAACATTCAATGTGTCGTGGTTCCACGTTCAATCGCAAATCTTTTTGCATTTGCGCCATTATTCTATTTACATGTCGTTCTGGATCAACGATTTGCAATTGTTTGAGCTGTTCTATTCTAAAAAATTTGGCGTTACGAATGGACAAATCTAAAATTTGTTTTTTATCGCCAAGTTGCGGAATGGTTATTTTTAGGTTCTCGCCTACTTCAACTTCAAATGGAACAATTAATTCTCTAGATAGTAATTGAAACCGTTCTCGAAGTTCGATTATGGCCAATTCAAGCAATTCTTGGTCGGTTTCGTCGAGTTTTTTTTTGATTTCCATCGTGTGCGAACGAATAATCGAGCCGTGATTGATTTGCAAAAAGTTTACAAATGCTGCACCTTCATCGGACACAATCGAAAAAACATCGATATTGGATATTTTAGGATTAATAATCGTACTTCGGGATTGATAATTCTCTAAAACATCGATTTTTTCTTTAATTTTTTGAGCCTCTTCAAAATGCATATTAGTTGCCAAATTGGTCATCACTCGCTTGAAATCTTTCATAGATTCTTTAAAATTTCCTTTCAAAATTTCACGAATGGCATTAATCTGATTTTGATAAATTTCTAACGTCTCATGTCCTTCGCAAGGACCTTTACAATTGCCAATATGATATTCTAGACAAACTTTAAATTTGTTGTGTTCGATGTTATTTTGTGTCAAATCGAAATTACAAGTTCGCAGCGGATACAATTCTTTAATTAAATCCAGAATCACACCTACAGTTTTGAAGCTAGTGTAGGGACCAAAATATTCTGATCCGTCTTTAACCATTTTCCGAGTTGGAAATATCCGTGAAAAAGGTTCTTTTTTGATACAGATCCAAGGATAAGTCTTATCATCTCGAAGTAAAACGTTATATCTTGGTTGCAAGGTTTTTATCAGATTGTTTTCCAATAAAAGAGCATCGCTCTCGGTGGGAACAACAATGTGTTTTATGGTTACGATTTTCTTGACCAGCACGTTGGTTTTAGCAGTATCGTGAACTTTATTAAAATAAGATGCAACTCTTTTCTTTAAATTTTTGGCTTTCCCGACATATAAAATCTTGTCTTCTTTATCATAATATTGATAGACACCAGGATTATCTGGCAAAGATTGTATTTGAAGTTGAAGATTTTGGTTCATTTGATTAACGAATGTCGATTAAGGATTTTTGATTTTTGAAGTTGATTTTTGAAATTGATTTTTGAAGTTGTCATTGCAATTGACATTGAAAAATTATTTATTTTCTTTTTCAGCGATTTTTTGTTCAATAAATTCTTTATGACGTCTTACTTCTGATTTTACGATTTTATTAATTTCTTCAAAATTTAAATTATTTCGATACATTTTATCAATCTTCAACTCATCTAAAAAAGTTGTTATGTAAAATGAAGAATTAGTTTCAAAATTGATTCTAAACTTATTTGAAAACTTAACATCTCTTGTTTTTTCTTGTTTTAATCCAGAAAAGTTGAATGTTAGTTGAATATAATCTAGAAATTCATCATTTTTCAATGCTGAAATTACTTTTTCTAAAAACATTTCTTTATCCAAAGTAAATTCTTCGTCATCAATTTTTAAATAAATATCTGAAATATCGTAAAGTATTTTAAATTTTGAAATATCTGTTATAAACTTTTCGACTAAGTCATAAAATGAACGCCCTAATAATTCATTTTTGTTTTCTAATTTACTGTAAGTGTCGCCCAACCTTTGCTCCAAAAGTGCAATTTCCTTATCCAAATCGTCATCTTCTTCAATATTTTCTCCATTTGCACCAGCAATCATAATTTCTAGTGAACGAACTAGATTTTGAGCGATATATTCCAAAAATGCTTCAATATTTCCAGCATCAGCCATTTGTAAAACAGCAAAATAATTGGTTTTGTCTTCGGTTTTAATAATGACTGGAGGAAAACCAAACTTCATTAATACAAAATTCATCAAAATTCTGGCGGTACGTCCATTTCCATCATCAAACGGATGAATTCTTATAAATTTATAATGAAATTCCGCTGCAATTAGAATCGGGTTTTTGTCAACTTCATTGATTTTTTGATTGTACCAAACCAACAAATCGTGCATTTTGGCAGGCGTCTCTTCAGGCGTTGCAAAATAAAAAATTTCGCCAGTTGCAGTTTCTACGTGGTTTGCATTTGTTTTGTATTTGCCTGAACTAATTTTTCTTGGTACAATTTTTCCATCGCTAGATTTTGATTGCTTGTAAGAGTCTTTTAGTAAAAGTGAATGCATTTCTCTAATGAAATTTTCTGTTAATGGTCGTTCGCCAGTTA